>CBDUXW010000259.1:0-5326 GCA_965371275.1 uncultured bacterium
CCCTTTGTCTCAGAGGAGCTCCTGATGAACAACCTCCTGGAAAAACACAGCTAGCCGGTCCATTTTATGACGGCAACCGTTATAACGATTGACGATGCAACGACGACCGTTCTACAATGATGAAACTGCTTTCGGCTCGCCACGAATACGAGGAGGGGCAAGATGAGCGCCCACACCGTTAAGGGACAACAGCCGCTGACCCCGGTGGTCTTCCATACCTTGCTCTGCCTCGTCGACGACGAGATGCACGGGTACGCGATTGCGCAGGAGGTCGAGGAACGCACCGGTGGCGGCGTGAAGATGGGCCCCGGGACCTTGTACGGCTCGCTGCACCGGCTGCGCGAGACCGGCTACATCGAAGAGTGCGGCGCGCCGCGCGGCGTCGACAGGGCGCGCCGCCGCTACTACCGGCTGACGGCCCTCGGAAGAAGCGCCCTGGAGGCCGAAGCTGCGCGCTTGCAAGGCGAGGTACAGCTGCTACGCGCCAAGAAGGTGATCCGTTGAATCGCAGGCCGCAACACCACGGTCGTGATCGGCGGAGTGGCGCCGAAGCGCTCTATCGGCTGCTGCTGTATGCCTATCCGCGGCGCTTCCGCGAGCTCTATGCCGGAGACATGCTCGACTACTTCCACGACCGTCGCGCCGATCTGGCGAGCCGGCCGCTTCTCGCTCGCTCGCTCGGCCTGTTCAAGGACATCGCCGGCGACCTGCTGCGCTCCGTGCCACGTGAGCATTTCGAAGCGCGGCGTACCCGCGGTGGGCGCAGCTGCACCGGCGCGACACCGCCACGTGGTCCCAGGGGAGACTCCGTAGCGAGACAATTCATCAGCGACATGAGCCTCGCCGTGCGGACGCTGGCGAATCGCCCGACGTTCGCGCTCACCGTGGTCGTGACGCTCGCCCTCGGCATCGGCGCCAACGCCGCCGTTTTCAGCCTGGTGAACGGCGTCCTGCTGGCGCCCCTGCCGTATCCTGAAGCCGACCGCTTGGTGCGCATCTTCGAGCGCAACTCGCCAACCAACACGTTTCCGATGTCGGTTGCCGACTACCAGGGCATCGAGCTGCGGCAGCGGTCGCTCGAGTCGGTAGCGGCGCTGCGGCGCGGCACGGTAACGGTGACGGGCGGCGAGCTTCCGGAACAGGCGGCTGCGGTGTACGTGACCGCTCGGTTCTTCGACGTGCTCGGCGTGCTCCCTGCCGAGGGCAGAGGCTTCCGCGCCGGAGAAGACGTTCCCGGCGCGGGGCTCGTCGTCGTGCTCGGGGCTGCTATCAAGGAGCGACATTTCGGGTCCGCGGTCGATGCCGTCGGCCGGGCCGTGACCCTCAACGCGCGCAGCTACACCGTGGTCGGCGTCATGCCTCCGGGGGTAGGCGACCTGGCGGGATACCCGGCCGACGTATGGCCGATTCTGCAATTAGAGGCGCCTCCCCGGCGCGGGCCGTTCTTCTTGGTCGGCGTCGGTCGGCTTGCCGAAAACCGGTCGGTGGCCGACGCGACCGTCGACCTGGCCCGGGTGAGCGAAGAGCTCTTCCCGCTGTGGGCCGACACGTTTCAGGACGAGACCGTCAAGCTGATTCCCCTTTCCCTCCGGGAATCGATTGTCGGGGACGCCGGCAACGCGCTGGCGATCGTCTTCGGTGCCGTGGCGTTCGTGCTGTTGGTTGCCGTGGCCAACGTCGCCAACCTCATGATGACCCGGGCATCGGGGCGACACCGGGAAATGGCGGTACGCGCCGCGCTCGGGGCGACCCGCGGCCGGCTGGCACGCTGGTTATTGGCAGAGAGTCTCGTGCTTGCAACTCTCGGGGGTGTGCTCGGCGTCGCCATTGCCGTTGCCGGCGTCGAGGCGTTCAAGCGCGCCAGCTTCGGTTTGCCGCGGCTCGATGAGGTCGCCGTCGATGGCTGGGCGATTGTGTTCACGGCCGCGATCGTTCTACTCAGCGGCGTTTTCTTCGGCTCCGTCCCCCTGCTCCTCGGCGCCGCGGGCAGCCCGGCAGATGATCTCAAGGCGGCGGCGCGCGGTGCCTCGGCCGGCAGACGAGCCGGCGCCTTCCGTAGTGGTCTGGTGGTGTCCGAGTTCGCGCTCACCCTGCCGCTCCTGATCGCCGCCGGTTTGCTGGTCAACAGCCTGACGCAGCTTCAATCGGTCGACCCGGGATTCAACCCGGACGGTGTCGTCGCCATGCGGATCGGGCTGCCGGCGAGTACGTACGGCGATCAATCGGCGAGACGGCAGTTTTGGAGCGAAGCGATGGCGGAGGCCGGCGAGATTCCCGGCGTGGTCACCACAGCGGTGGCTGCCGGATTGCCGCCCGACGCCCCCAACGAGTACAACAACTTCGACCTGCTCGATAAGCCGGTAGAGCCGGGCCAGTCACAGCCGGTTTCACCATGGTCGTACGTCACGGCGGACTTCTTCGATTCCCTACAAGTCCCCGTTCTGGAGGGACGAGCCTTCGATGAGGCGATCGATACGGATGGGGCGCCGGTTGTCGTGGTCAGCCGCACCTGGTCCGATCGCTTTTATCCGGGCGACACCGCGGTAGGCAAACAGATGGTTTCGGGGGGTTGTACCGAGTGTGACCCGACGACCATCGTCGGCATCGTCGGTGACGTCAAATACAGGGGCCTCGCCGGCGACGGCGAAGCCATGTACCAGCCCGCCTATCAGTATTGGCCGAGCACCATGAGCCTCGTGGTGAAGGCCGAAGGCCCGATGTCGGCGACTCTTGGCGAGCTCCGCCGGCGGCTGCGCGCCCTCGACCCCGACCTGCCGCTGAACGATGCGGCAACCATGGAGGAGCGTCTGCATGCATCGATCGCGCAACCGCGCCACTGGGCCACGTTGCTGGTAGCTTTCGCAGCGGCCGCACTGATGCTCTCGGCGGTGGGGATCTTCGGTGTTCTCTCTTACTCCGTGCGCCGCCAAACTCGTGAAATCGGCGTACGAATGGCGCTCGGGGCCGACGCCGGGTCGGTGCTCGGGTTGGTGTTGCGTCGTGGCATGACGCACGCCACAGTCGGCGTCGTCGTCGGCCTCGCCGTTTCGCTCTACGCTACCCGCTGGTTGGAGAGCATGCTGTTCGGCGTCGTGGCCACCGACCCCCTCACGCTCGGCGCCGTGTGCACCCTGCTGCTGCTCGTCGCTTTCGTGGCCTGCTACCTACCCGGTCGGCGGGCCGCCAAGATCGATCCGATCGAGGCGATCACGCAGGAGTAGGCGGCGCCACCACGCTTGCGCAGCCGTGACCCGTTGAGAAGTCCGAGCTGCTCAAGGTATTTCTCGAAGGTGCGAAACAAGGCGTCAGCCTGGGGAGGGAAACTCCTGAGCACCGGTTATACCAGAAGATTGCGGTAGAGTGCCGGAGATTCTGCCGGCTGCCGCGAAGCGAAGCCGCGCGGCGGGGACAGGCCAGGACTCGACGAGCGCGCTACGGAACACCCTCGAGCGAACCCTCATGAACCACAGTCAGATCGTCAGCTTTATCTGGGGCGTCGCGGATCTCATTCGCGACACCTTCAAGCGCGGCAAGTACCAGGACGTGATCCTGCCCCTGACCGTGCTGCGGCGGCTCGACTGCGTTCTGGCGCCCACCAAGGCGAAGGTCCTCGAGGTTCAGGCCCGCTACAAGGGCAAGATCGAGAACCTCGACGGGCAGCTCACGCGCGCCGCCGGGTTCAAGTTCTACAACACCTCCCGCTACGATTTCGAAAAGCTGCTGGCCGATGCTTCCGACGTCGCCCCGAACCTGCGCAAGTACATCGCCGGTTTCAGCCCCAACATGCGCGAGGTGCTGGAGAAGTTCGATTTCGACAACACCATCAGCAAGCTCGACGAGGCTGGGCTGCTGTTCCAGGTGGTACAGCGCTTCGGTGATCCGAAGGTGGACCTCCACCCGGATGTCATCGACAACTTCACCATGGGCACCATCTTCGAGGAGCTCATCCGCAAGTTCAACGAGGCGCTCAACGAGAACCCCGGCGAGCACTTCACACCCCGCGACGTGGTCGACCTCATGGTGGACCTGCTGCTCGCCGGCGACGACAAGCGCCTGGCAAAGAAGGGCGTCGTGCTGAGCGTCTACGACCCCTGCTGCGGGTCGGGCGGGATGCTCACCATCGCCAAGGAGCACATTACCGTCGGCGAGAGGCGCGAGGGCACGCTTTGCGGCGAGGCGGTGAACGCCGGCGCCGACGTCCACCTGTTTGGCCAGGAGGTCAACCCAGAGACCTTCGCCATCTGCAAGGCGGACCTCTTCATGAAGTCAAAGGACGGGCGCGACGCCGAGAACATCGTGTTCGGCAGCACCCTCTCCAACGATCGCCACGCCGGCACCGCATTCGATTACTTGATCGCCAATCCTCCCTACGGCAAGGACTGGAAGCGCGACGAAGCCACCGTGCGCGCAGAGCACGACCGCGGCACCGCGGGCCGCTTCGCCCCAGGCCTGCCGCGCATCAGCGACGGGCAGCTCCTCTTCCTGCTCCACATGCTCGCGCACACCAAGGACAGCACCAAGGGTGGCTCGCGCGTCGCCATCATCATGAACGGCTCGCCGCTGTTCACCGGCGATGCCGGCAGCGGCGAGAGCGAGATCCGCCGCTGGATCCTCGAGAACGACCTGCTGGAGGCGCTGATCGCGCTCCCGGAGCAGCTCTTCTACAACACCGGCATCGCCACCTACGTCTGGGTGCTCACCAACCGCAAGGCCCCCGAGCGACGCGGCCGCGCGCAGCTCATCGACGCGACCTCCTTCTGGACCCTGCTGCGCAAGAGCCTCGGCGCCAAGCGCCGCGAGATTCCCTTCGAGAAGAAGGAAGACATCCTGCGGCTGCTGGCGGAGTACGAGGACGGCGCGACGCGCCCGACCGTGGAGGACGGCGAGGAACGAGACTTAGTCGTTAGCCGCATCTACCCGACCACGCACTTCGGCTTCCGCAAGATCACCGTCGAGCGGCCGCTGCGTCTCGATTTCCAGGCCACACCCGAGCGCATCGCCCGGATGGAAGAGGAGCGCGCCTTCAAGAAGCTCGCCGTCTCCCGCAAAAAGGGCGCCGGCAAGGCCGAGGACGAGGAGGCGGGCAGGGCCCAGCAGGAGGCGGTCCGGGCGCTGCTCGAAGGGCTGCCGGACTCGCTGTACATGGACCGTTCCGAGTTCCTCGCCGACCTACACAAGTCTGCCCGCAAGGCGGACCTCAAGCTCGCCGCGCCGATCGAGAAAGCCATTCTCTCCGCCCTCTCCGCGCGCAACGAGAAAGCGGAAATCTGCAGCAACAAGGACGGCCAGCCCGAGCCCGACACGGAGCTGCGGGATACCGAGAGCG
>CBDUXW010000260.1:0-5321 GCA_965371275.1 uncultured bacterium
CCTACCGCTACAGGGACGGCCGGTACGCCGATTGGGGAGATTTCGCGCGCCACGGAGCGCACATTGCCATCCGGGAAATCAACGAATCCGGAATCCTGGGTGACGACCGCATTCGCATGCTGGAGGAGAACACCGTCGACTACCACTGCTGGCCCGAGAACGCAGCTCTCATCGCGGAGACGCTCATGAAGAGGGACATTCTCGTTCTCACCGGCGCGGGTTGCAGCGGCCCCGCCGTCGAAATCGCCAGAGTCGGCGCGAAGTACGGAATCCCCGTCATCTCGAACGGCGCCAACGCATCGATGCTGTCGTCGGCGGAGGAGTTTCCGTACTTCGTACGTGTGGTCACGCCGAGCGAGCAGTACGAAGGCTACCTCATCGAAATGGCGGCGTATTTCGGCGTCGAGGAGATCGCGTACTTCTACACGACCGACGCGTGGGGCCTGGGGGCCAAGGACGTCATCCACGAATATGCGAAGCAAAGAGATATCAACATCGCTCAGGAATACAGCTATCCGCGAGACACGCCCTACGAAGACATCAAAGCGTATCTGGAGAGAGTCAAGCAGGCCGGAATCAAGCACATCGTCAATACGAGCCCCACGCCGGACACGGTGACGATGTTTCGCGCTCTGCATGAGCTAGCAATGAACGAGCCCGGCTATTCCTTGTACGCCGCCGAGATGATTTCAGCGGACGAGGCGCCTGAGGCCGTGGCGGGAAGCCTGGGTTACTTCGCTCCCATGGCCGAGCTCGTGCCTTCGGCAAAGCTTTCACAATTCAGGAGCGCGCTCGAGGACCGTCTCGGCAAGCCCGTCGATCCCTCTTCCAAAGCCTTTTTCTACGGAGCGTTGAGCTACGACCACATGCTGGCCGTTGGTTACGCGATCAGGGATATCAAGGACAGCGGCGAAGATGTGACCGGCCGGAACATGATGACGTACCTGCGAAGAATGGATTTCGACGGCGCCACCGGACACGTCGCGCTCGTTCCCGGTACCAATGACAGAGCCAACCTGCCCGTCCAGATATTCAACAGCCATGGCTACAAGGCCGACGGCAAGACCGTCGACTTCGTTTCCGTGGGCAGACTGGATCCGGTGACCGGGCGACTGACAGTGAACGAAGACGCCATTGTTTGGCCCGGCAACACCACAGCCCCGCCCAAGCAGTAGCTGCGCCAGGGCTCGTAGATTGCTGTTCCAGCGCCGGCGAGTGGGAACACTTGGGCGGCGCCTCTAGCTGCGATCAACCGTCGGCCGGGCCTTCGGGTTGCCAGGCCAGGTGCACCTGATCGTGGTCGCCGAAACCGGCAGACACGAGTGCATCGCGCCAATCGATCTCGGCGAGGCTGACGGCCTCGCCGAGCTCGCCGTAGTCGCCGCCGCTCAGCTTGAGGACCGCGCAGCGAATGCGCTCAATCAGCGGCCCGCGGTCGGGAGCATCGCAAAACGGCAGGTTGTCGCCGCAACGGTCGCGCAACAAGACCGCCACGCGCTCGAAGTCGTCGGGCGAAAACAGCGCTCTAATACGATCGCCAACCACGTCGCTTACGTCGACCATGCCGCGATCATACAGGCCGCGGCCGCAAGGGCCTGCTGTCCCGCGACGCGCCGGCTGGATGACGCCGCCCGCAGCCGCTCACCTCAGAAAAGTGTCCCGACGGGGCTGAAACCCCCCGTGTCCATTGTCCGTAAGAGTACTTAAGACATTGAGCTATCCGGGGTCATGCGTCAGAAGCCGGCCCCGACCCTGACCGTCCAAAAAGGTATCGTCATGCGCCGTTTCGCGTTTTGTGCCGTTCTCTTGCTAGTTGTCGCGTATCCGTTGACCGCAGCCGCCCAGGATCGAGTGGTGCGAACGGTCAACGAGAGCTTCGATCCGTCGGGATATGAAGCCGTGAAATTCGACCTCAGCGTCGGCGAGTTGCACATCGAAGGTGGTTCCGGAAGTGAGATCGAAGTCCAGGTGCGGGTACGGTGCTCGAACCGGAGGAATCGCGACCGCTGCGAGGACCGCGCCGCGGACGTGGCCATCGAGTCGTACGAGCGCCGTGGCAAGCTGGTCGTCGAGATCGAGGGAACCGGGTTGTGGCGCTCTCGTGACGCCCACGTGCTCGTTAGCGTCACCGTTCCGGAAGGCCAGAACTTCGACGTCGAAATGGGTACCGGCGAGTTGAGCCTCGAGAACATTGCCGGCGACGTATTCGTCGAGTTCAGCGTCGGCGAGGCGACTTTGACCAACATGAGCGGCAACCTGACCGTCGACATGGGCATCGGCGATATCAGCGTCACGATGCCCGAGTCCGCCGTCGCCACCGTGACCCTCGACAACGGTATCGGCGAGACAGCGCTTTACCACAGCGGCGGCAAGAACAGCATGGAAGGCATTCTGGGCGGCACCGACGTCGAGTGGAAGAGCGGCCCGGGAACGCACGACGTCGAGGTCGACCTGAACGTCGGCGAGATCAACGTCCGGTTGCGATAGCCGCTCGGCGATCCACACCGCCCGTCGTCATTCATCAGAGTGACCGGCGCAAGCACCCTCCCTTGTAAAAGCGCCCCACACCGTTTACTTCTGTGGGGCCATGCCTCTCGAGAAGCCGTGCCCGCGCAGTTCTGACGCCGTCCGCACCACGGCGGTGCGCACCTGCCTGTTGGTGGTTCTGGCCGCCCTGCCGCTTGCCTGTACCGGTCTTCCCGACACCCGTGTCGCCGACCCGTCCGCCGCGGCGCCGCGCCCCAACGTGATTGTCATCATGGTCGACGATCTGCGCTGGGATGAGATCGGCGCCGCCGGCCATTCCTTCGTGCAAACGCCGCACATCGATCGCCTGGCCGCCGAAGGGGCTCGTTTCCTCAATGCATTCGCCACTACCCCGATTTGCTCACCGAGCCGCGCCAGCTTCCTGACCGGCCAATACGTGCACACCAACGGCATCATCGACAACACCAACCGCAGCGCCCGCAGCCACGCGATGCACACCTTTCCGCGCGACCTGCAGGGCGCCGGCTACGACACGGCCTTCATCGGCAAGTGGCACATGGGCAACGACGACACACCACGACCCGGGTTCGATTACTGGGTGGCGCTCCCGGGCCAAGGTGAGGCGATCGATCCCGAGCTCTACGAGAACGGCGCCCGGCACCGCGTCGAGGGCTACGTCACCGATTTGTTCACCGATCGCGCCGTGGACTTTATCGAGACGGAGCGCGAGCAGCCGTTCTTCCTGTTCCTGGCCCACAAGGCGCTGCACTCCAATGTCCGCCAGCTCGACGACGGCTCCACCGCACAGCTCAACCGCAGCGGCTACATTCCCGCCGAGCGGCACGAGGGAATGTACGCCGACGCAGCGATCGAACGACGGCCGAGCGCCGGCGTGGTGCCGACCGACAAGCCGGCGCTGATGCGACCGCTCGACCGGGTCGAGCCGCTGCAGCCCGGCTCCGGCACCGCCGACCGCACCATCCGCGGCCGCCTCGAGATGCTTGCGGCCGTCGATGACAGCCTCGGACGGATTCTCGAGGTGCTGGAGGCGGGCAGCGAGCTCGACAACACGGTCGTAGTGGTAACCAGCGACCATGGCTTCTTCAACGGCGAGCATGGCCTGAGCGGCGAGCGCCGATTGGCGTACGAGGAAACCATCCGGATCCCGCTCGTGATGCGCTATCCGGAGCTCATCGAAGCCGGCAGCACACCGGCAGAGATGACACTGATCATCGATCTGGCGCCGACCTTCCTCGATCTCGCCGGCGCCGCATCCGGTGCGAGCTTGCAGGGCAAATCGCTGGTGCCCGTGTTGAACGGCACGGCCGACGACGAGTGGCGCGAGTCGTTTCTCGTCGAATACTTCAGCGACACCGTCTTCCGGCGCATCCGCAACATGGGCTACAAGGCGGTTCGCACCGAACGCTACAAGTACATCCGCTACGAGGAGCTCGAAGGCATGGACGAGCTCTACGACCTGCAGGCCGACCCCTACGAGCTCCAGAACATGATCGACGCGCCCGCCGCCCGCGCCACGCTCGAAGTGATGCAGGCGGAGCTCGACAAGGTACTGGGCGAGACCCGCTGATACGCAGCCATCTAGGGGTCAAGCGGCGCGCGGGGCGGCTGGCCGAGTGCGGCGCAACCGTCCGGTTCGACCGTGTACGCCGCACTGGCGATCTTCCACTCCGAAGCGGTCTTGATGAGCAAGAAAGCATCGATGCCGCAATGGCTAAGCTCGCCGTCGTTGTGAAAATCATATGGCGTCCACACGGTGGCGAGGCCCTCATGAACCGTGACCACCGGGTCCCACATGCGCTCCTCTTGCAGACGTGTGCCGGAGCTCAAGCCTTCGATGTAGGCGGCAAACGGCGACGTGCGCGAGGCTGAAGCGTCGGTTCCCGGGCGCACACTGGTGAAGACACCCTCCGCGACCAGCGTCTCGCTCGCCCCCGCAGCGTCTTTCGCAGTCATGGTTTCGAAGAACTTCCGGACAACTGCCAGCACGGCCTCCTGCTCCGCCTCTTCCTGCAGCACCTTTGGTGCGACGCGCAGCGGCCGCACGCTGCCGCCCGCCGCCCCGCTCACGACCGCGGCGGCGCCGACCGCAACCGTCAACACAAATACGAAGATCGCAACACGTGTGCGAACAATTCCGAACTCCGTCAGTTTCTTCATGAACGCTCCTACAGTTGTCTTACAGGGGCTTGAGTAGTTAGATTGCCTCGTCATGAAAGTCGGCAGTGTTGTCGGGCATTATCACATCGTCAAGAGCCTGGGCAGCGGCGGGATGGGCGCAGTGTACGTTGCCAACGACACGCGCCTGAACCGTAAGGTCGCTCTCAAGACGCTGCCGGCGCGCATGGCCAACGACCCCGAGTGGATCCGCCGCTTCGAGCGCGAGGCGCAGGCCGTTGCCGCCCTCAACCACCCCAACATCGTCACCATCCACTCTGTCGAAGAAGCTGACGACGTTCACTTCATCATCCTCGAATACGTCGGCGGCAAGACGCTGGAGAAACTGATTCCCGAGGGCGGCGTACCGATCGACAAGTTCTTCGACATCGCCATCCCGCTGGCCGATGCGCTCGCCGCGGCGCACAAGCGCGGCATCGCCCACCGCGACCTCAAGCCCAGCAATGTCATGGTCAACGACGAAGGGCAAGTCAAGGTTCTCGACTTCGGCATCGCCAAGCTGGTGGAGGGATTGGTCACCGACGATGAGGCGGCGACTTCGGTGGGTTCGGAGGCGCTGACCCAGGAAGGCAAGATCGTCGGCACGGTCGCCTATATGTCGCCCGAGCAGGCCGAGGGTAAGGGCGTCGACCACCGCT
>CBDUXW010000261.1:0-5287 GCA_965371275.1 uncultured bacterium
GCCACTGACGCTGGACGGGGAGATAGGCCCACAGGCACGGCGGGTGACGCGTTACAAGAAAGCGCGGGCCCGGATTGAGGTCGAGAAAGAAGCTTCCGCCACGGTCAAGGCGAAAGACGATCCGGAAGCTCACGCCGCGTTGGTCGACGGCGCTCTCGCCAAGCTCGAGAAGCACGGCATTCTGATCGAGCAGTGGGATCTCGACAGGATCGAAGCCGACATGATGTGGTGCGGAAGAGCCGGCTCACCCACGAAAGTCGGGAAGGTCCGGTCGATCGTGATGCAAAGCTCCGAGCGCCAGGAGGTGCCGCCTACACGTGAGGCGGTCCGAGAATTGGTGCACGAGCTCATCATCGACCACACGCTCGTATGATCGACGTCAATCCAGAGGGTGAAGTCTGGGTCGTTGCCGAGTCGGCCGATGGGCAGCTCAGGGACATCTCGCTCGAGCTCCTGGGCAAGGCTCGGGAGCTTGCCGAGGAGCTCGGCGTGGCGATGGGAGTTGCGCTTGCCGGGCACAACGTGCGGCAATTCGCGGCGCTGTTGATTGCCCACGGTGCCGACAAGGTCTACGTCGCCGACGATGAGTTGTTGGAGCCTTACCAGACCAGCACCCACACCCGGGTGCTTAACGACCTGGTCGAGGCGCATGAGCCGCAGATCGTACTGTTCGGCGCCACACCGGTAGGTCGCGACCTGTCGCCCCGCGTCGCCAGCGGCCTGTTTGCGGGACTCACGGCCGATTGCACCGAGCTCGGTATCGGCGAGCACACCGAGCCCGGCGGCGTCGTGTATTCCGATTTGCTGCTGGCTATCCGGCCGGCATTCGGCGCCAGCATCCTGGCGACCATCGTGAACTTCGAGCGCTGGCCGCAAATGGCGACGATCCGGGAAGGCGTGATCCCTCTCGGAGAGCCGGACTTCAACCGCACGGGCGAGGTCATCGAGTCGGCAACCAAGCTCGATGCCACCGATCAAGCGATCAAGATCATCACGCGCACGGTGCGGGAGCAGGTGGGCGAGCTGAAGGGTGCTCGCGTGGTGGTGGCCGGTGGAATGGGCATGGGTTCGGCCGCCAACTTCGAGCACCTATGGGAGTTGGCGGACGTGATGAACGGGCAGGTGGCTGGAAGCCGTCCCGTAGCCGATGCCGGTTGGGTTTCGCGAGATCGTCAGGTAGGACAGACAGGTTTGACGGTACGGCCGGCGCTCTACGTCGCCGCCGGGATCTCGGGCGCGATTCAGCACCTGGCGGGGATGAGCGATGCGAAGAAGATCATCGCCATCAATACCGATCCGCAAGCGCCGATCTTCGACGTTGCTGACTACAGCATCATCGGCGACGTCAACAAGATCATTCCGCATTTCATCGAGGCGGCAAGAGACAGGGTGTAGCGATGGCTAACTTCTTCACCGACGAGCCCGACCTGCTCTTTCACTTCGAGCACGATCGTCTCGACGAGATTGCCGATACCCTCGAGAACGGCTATGAGGAATCGGAACAATACATTGAGGCCCCTGTCGATGCCGCCGATGCCATCGATTCCTACCGCCGAGTACTGGAATCGGTCGGCGCCATCGCGGCCGATTTTATCGAGCCCCGCGCCGAGACCGCCGACCGGGAAGGCTGCCACCTCGATGCCGACGGTGTGGCTCATCTGCCCCTCGTGACGCAAGAGAACGTGCAGATGCTGGGGCAGGCCCAGCTCATGGGCTTCACGTTGCCACGCGCCTACGACGGCCTGAACTTTCCGCATTTCGTATACGCCATGGCCACCGAGATGATCAGCCGTGCCGACGCCAGCTTGATGAATTTGTTCGGATTGCAGGGAGTCGGCGAGACGATCCATGATTTCGCCGAAGACGAGGTCAAGGCTCAGTACCTGCCGCGCTTTTCGGCGGGTGAGGTTACCGGAGCGATGGCGCTGACCGAGCCGGACGTCGGCTCCGATCTGCAGCGCGTGCAGCTGCGCGCCGCCGAAGACGGCGACGGAAACTGGAAGCTCAACGGCGTCAAGCGCTTCATCACCAACGGCTGCGGCGACGTGGTGCTCGTTCTGGCACGCTCGGAGCCGCACCGCGACGGGGCCCAGGGTCTGAGCGTGTTTCTCGTCGACAAGGGCCCGACGGTGGTCGTGCGTCGCCTCGAGGACAAGCTCGGTATTCACGGCAGTCCGACCTGCGAGCTGCAGTTCAACGACACTCCAGCGATCCTCATCGGCAAGCGGCAGCGCGGATTGATCAGCTACGTGGCGCCGCTGCTGAGCGCCGCCCGCGTCGGCGTGGCGGCGCAGGCGGTGGGCATCGGCCAGGCGGCGCTCTCTGCGGCGAGGGAGTATGCCCAGATCCGCAAGCAGTTCGGTAAGGCGATCGAGGAGATCGCTCCGGTTTCCGAGATGCTGGTGGACATGACCCTCCGCGTGGAGGCTGCCCGGACGCTGCTCTACGATACGGTGCGCTACGTGGACTTGGCGCGCGCCGTCGGCCGCTATGGATCGCGCGCCGACGCCAAGAAGCTGGGGCGAATCGCGGGCCTGTTGACGCCGATGATCAAGTACTACGCGGGCGAGATGTGCATCCGCGTCGCCAACGACGCGATTCAGGTGCTCGGCGGATCCGGCTACATGCGCGACTACCCCGTCGAGCGTTACCTGCGCGACGCTCGCATCACGACGATCTACGAGGGCACCAGCCAACTGCAGGTCGTGGCGGCGATCCGCGGTGTAATGGCCGGGATTGCGGAAGCGCGCTACCAGGTTCTCGCCGCCGAGCTCGAGGAGACTTCCGGCGCCGATCAGGCACCGTTGCTCGCGGCCATGCGCGAGGAGCTCGCCGCCGCCGTCGACAAGGCGAAGGCGGCCGACGATTCCGATTTCGTCGATCTCGTCGCCCGTCCGATCGTCGACCTTGCCATCCATATCCACATCGGGTACTTGCTGGCCATTCACGGAGCTATCGACAATCGCAAGGCGCTGCTGGCCGATCGCTGGGTGAGCCAGATTCCGCTGCTGAGTCGCAATGTCGCGGAGATCATTGACGGGCGCGACTCGTCCACCTTGACGCATTTCGCGACGATTGTGCACGGCGCAGAACTCGAAGAGAGCGAGTGATGATGCCGGGGTTTCCGCTTCCATGGCTTGCCGGAGAATCCACGAGAGTGCTGGGCGGCGTGCTGTTTCTGGCGCTCGCCGCCGCCTGCGGTCCATCCGTGCCCGACGGCGAGGTGTCGCAGGCTGAGAGCTCGATCGAGTTTCAGGCCACGGTGAGCATCGCCTCGTTCGACGGCGACTTCGACATGGCGGGGTACCACCTGATCGTATGGGGCGACGGCCGTGCTTCGGGGCAGGCGCTGTTCCGCGCCCACGTCAGTGACACGGAGGTGCTCGATGCCCTCGAAGCACTGGGCGCGGTGCCGGGGAATGCGGTGGGCATCGAAGCCTGGGACGATCGCTACGATCGCGACTCGCTCGCCGCCGACACCGTGATCGAAGGCCCGGCCGTGGAGATCACCATCGAAGTGCCGGGGCGCGACGAACCCCTGCGGCTCGACGACTTTCTGATCGACCCCGCCGGCCGTGGCTTCGACATGCGCTTCGGCGGCCACCGCGAGAACATCCCGAAGTGGCTATCAGGCTGTGTCGTGTGCCTCTATTCGTGCCCCGGCAGCAAGGTCGGCAACGCCAACTACACGGTGCGGGACCATGCCGACGCCACCACGCATTTTGGCGTTCGCCCCGACGTGCTGCCTGAGGACGGCACCGAGGTCACCATCCGGATCTCCTTGCTCGATAGCTGAGCTAGGCGCCGGGATCCTCGTTGCTGCCTTCGGCGGAAGTATCGCCGCTGGGCTCGGTGGTCGCCGGCGTCTCTGGCGGCGGCGCCGGCGCCGGTTCCTGGGCGGGCGCGGGTTCGTCGATCGCCGACTCCACCGTCTTCACCGCGGCCGCGTGGCCGACCATTCCCCAGCCGTCGAAGATCAGGTTGATGCCGACCAGAGTGCCGATGACCCAGGCGGCCGAGGACGGCCACTCGCTGTAGATGATGATGCCGAGAAGCAGGCCCATCGCGCCACCGAAAATGATCAATCCGGAGCCGGGGGCGGGACGCAGCTTGAAGCCCATCATCAGCTTCATGATGCCGCCGACGATCAGCCAGATGGCGAGCACGAGGGTGAGCGTAACGGCGCCGGCGAGGGGGTAGAACACCAACATCAGGCCTGCCCCGGCGGTGAGCACGCCGATCAGGAGCTGCCACAAGAACCCGCCCCACCCCTGGCATGAGAAGGCGTGCGCCAGTTCGGCGATGCCGGTGAACACGAGAATCCAGCCGACCAGGACGTTGACGGCGAGAGTGACAGCGAACGGCGAGCCGATGGCGATGAAACCGACGACGATCATCACGGCGCCGAGCGCCGTGAACCAGGCGGGGTTTACGCTGCGGTCAGACATGGGGCGACTCCTGTAACGAGAGGACGGCGGACCGTCTCTTTATCTCTTGCTAGCCTGCGGGAGTCAACGACTGTTCCCTTCCCGCTCGATCAGCAGACATGCGAACGCGGGCAGAAAGGCCGCGAACCAGGAGCCGAAGTTGACGATGTAGTTCGGGTCGCGTGTCGAACCACTCAGCCAGATTCCGGAAATCGCGTAGAAGGCCAGCCCGGACAACACCGCGGCTGCGGTGCCGCGCCCGAGCGTCAGCATCAGGTTTTCGCGGGTTGTCCGGATCGACAGGTTGAGTAACGCTGCGGTGAGTATCCACACCACCATCCAGGCGACGAACATCGCCGCCCAGCGTACGAACGGGAACAGCGCATAGAAGGTGGCGGCTCCCAGCAATCCCACCACCAGCGCGCCGCCGGCACCCTGGACGATCAGTTTCGAGCGGTGCGAGCCGACGGCTGTTGCGGTCGCTCCGGTTCCGGCGAGCACTGCCAGCAACACGCCCATGCAAGCGAACAGGAGCGCCCCATGGACGAGTCCGTAGACCATCTCGTGGGATGGTATGAACAGCGCCCAGATCAGGTCGGCAACTGTACTGAGTGCTGCCATGACAAGGGTGGCGATGAGCGCCTTGGAAATGCCTTGGAAACCGAACATGGCGTCGCAGTATCGTAGTACGCCCGCGACGGAGTCACCGGGGGAGGTAGCTCGATGTCCCGCGGCCAACGGAGGAAGCAGATGACACGAGGGACGGACGCTCCGGGTGGCGGGCTCCACCGCTTCCTTTTCATCGCTGCATGTTCGGCTGTCTCGATCGCGTTCGCAGGTGGCTACGCGACGGTCGATGG
>CBDUXW010000262.1:0-5282 GCA_965371275.1 uncultured bacterium
GGTGGTGAACACGAGGTGGCCGGTGAGCGCCGACTGCACGGCGATGTGCGCGGTCTCGGGGTCGCGAACCTCGCCGACCATGATGACGTCGGGGTCGTGACGCAGGATCGAGCGCAAGCCGCGCGCAAACGTCAGGCCCTTCTTTTCGTTCACCGGGATCTGTGTGATGCCGTCGATCTGGTACTCGACGGGATCCTCGATGGTGATGATCTTGTCTTCCTCGGTGCGAATCTCGGAGAGCGCCGCGTACAGCGTCGTGGTCTTGCCCGAACCGGTGGGCCCGGTGACCAGGAACATGCCGTACGGCTCGCGGCTGTACTTGCGTACCTTTTGCAGCTCCACGCCGGTGAAGCCGAGCCCATCGAGCCGCAACTCGGCGAACTCTTCCGAAAGGTACTGCTTGTCGAGGATGCGGATGACGGCGTCCTCGCCGTGAATCGACGGCATGATCGAGACGCGGAAGTCGACCTTGTGCGACTGCAGGGAGAGCTTGAATCGCCCGTCCTGAGGGATGCGCTTCTCGGCGATGTCGAGGTCGCTCATGACCTTGACGCGCGAGATGATGGCATCGTGGTGCCGCAGGTCGATGGGATCGATGGCCGGGTAGAGCACCCCGTCGATGCGGTACTTGATCCACACCGAGTCCTCACGCGTCTCGATGTGGATGTCGGAGGCACGCCGCTCCAGGGCGTTGAGAATCGTGGTGTTGAGCAGCCGTACGATCGGCGGATCGTCGCTGGTCGCCAGGCGGGCCAGGGTGATGCCTTCGTCCTCGTGTTCGGTGGTATCGATTTGCTCCTCGAAACCGCGCCGCACGTCCTCCAGAATCCGCTCGCCGGCCCCGGCGTGGCGCAGCGCCTGCTCGATGTCGGCCGCTGCCGCGGCGCGCACGTGCACCGGCACGTTGAGCAATCCCTCGATGGCGTCGATATTGGCAATGTCGCCGGCGTCGGCGAGGGCGACCTCGAGTCCGCCATCTTCGGTGCGCGACAGGGGCAGGAAGGCGTGGCGCACCATGAGCTCGAGCGGAATGTCGGTAATCAGCTCACGATCGACGGCCGACAGCTCCAGCTCGACGAACGGCACACCGAGCTCCTGTGCCCGGCGCTCGGCCTGGTGGCGCTCGAAGGCGGCTGTGGAAACCTGATCGGCAATGGGTTGATCGTGGCTCGGCGCGGTCATTATCCGACTACCTGGGCGGTGTTGAACAAGGGCAAGTACAACGACAGGAGCACGACGGCGAGAAACACGCCCATCGACACCAGAACCGCCGGCTCCAGCAGGGAGACCGCGGTGTTCACGCGGCGCTCGAGGATCTCGTCGTAGCTGTCGGCAACGTGGCCGAGCATGACTTCCAGCGAACCGGTGAACTCGCCGACCTCGATCATCTCGAGGCCGAGGGAGTCCATGAGGCCGGTGATTTCCATCGATCGATGCAGGCTGTTGCCCTGGGTCACCAGGTCGCGTACCTGGCGCAGGCTGGCCCGGTACGTGGCGTTCTCCGTGCCGTCCGCGGCCACGGCGATGGCCTCGGTGAGCGGCGCTCCGCCACGCAGCAAGGTGGCCATCGTGCGGCTCGACTGCACATCGAGGTAGAGCCGTCGCAAGTGCCCGAGAACCGGCAGCCGCAAGACCCAACGGTCGCGCAACACGCCGCCGGTCTCGCTGCGCGAGAACAGGATTCCGGCGATCGACACGACGACCAGTACGATCAGCACCCATTGCCCCTGACCCTGCACCAGGGACGTCACCCCCATCAGGAGGCGCGTCGGCAGCGGCAGCTCGGCCTCGTAGCTGGCGTAGAAGTCGGCGAACCGGGGCAGCACGAAGCCGACCAAGATACCGATGACGCACAGCGACACGCCGAACAACGCCGCCGGGTACATCAACGCGCCGCGCACGCGTTGACGCAAGGTCTGGGCGCGCCCCAGGTGATCGGTGTAGCGACGCAGCGCGCCCTCGAGATCGCCGCTGCTCTCGCCGATCGAAACCGAGGTGACAAAGAGCCGCGGAATGCGCGAATTCGTATCCTCCAGAGCGAAAGCCCCGGAAAGACTCTCGCCGCCCGCCACCCGGTGGCGGACCCTGTCGAGAATGTCGCCGGCGGCGGTGCCGGCCCGGCGTCCCCGTAGGATGTCGAGACACTTCAGTAGCGGGAGGCCGGCGCGAAAAAGCGCCGCCAGCTCCTCGGCGAGCAGCAGCAGATCATTGGTGCGCAGGTGCGTACGCGAAAACAGGCCGCCGCCGGCGGGCGACTGGGCGGCTGCGCCATCTGCCGGCGGCGATTCGGAATCCGTCGACAACGGCACGCCGAGCAGCTCGGCAAGTTGCTGATACACGCTGCCGCGCCGCCGCACGGCGAACACCTCGAGCCCTTGTTCCTCGAGCTGCTCTCGCGCCAACGACGACGATGGCGCGGCAACCAGACGCTCGCTGATGCCGCCTTCGCTGCCGACGCGACACGCAAATTCCGCCATCCCCGTTTACCTCTGCGGCTCCCCGTCGGCCCACTCGGCGCGGACCAACAGGATCAGCGAAGGAGCATCGGCGTCCGGCGGAAAGACACCGAGAATGTAGAGCCGACCCGGCTGCAGATTCAGATCCGATGCAACCAGCTGCTCGCCGAAACCGATCAGCTCGACATCGCTGAGCTGCACGATGGGCGTCGGCTCGACGCTCGCGGCGGCCGCCGAAGCGCGCAACTCGTAACCCGACGACAGGTCGGCGGCCAGCGGGCTTCCGGATTCCAGCGGCCCCTCCCAGGCGCCGACGATGCCGAGCCCCTCGAACGGCACGAGGGCGCGAAGTTGCTGTCGCGCGTCGGCAAGCGAATCGGCGCCGCCGACCCCCAGCGCCGCAGCGGCGACCACGTCTTCGGGAACGGCCCCATCGTAACCGCGGACCAACCGCACATCGAGGCGCAATGGCGTGCCCGGTGCCACCGCGTCACGGCCGGTATCACCCGCCGCGTCGCCCGCCGGCGTCAGCAGCACGAGCTGTGCCTCACCGGCGCCGAGATTCAGCGACGCGTAGCCGATCCATACAACCGCACCGATCACGACGAATGCGGCGGCGGCGTAGGCAAATCCAGGGATCTCGCCACCACTCGTCGCCAACAAGCGGGTCCACAAGGACCGTGAGCGCGGCGTCAGGTTGGCTTCGATACGCCGCCAGAGTCCGCGCGAGTCGAGCTCCGGCGTCGGCCGATTGCGCAGCTCCCGGAAGCGGCTATCAGGTCCCGATTCTTCATCGTGCGACGTGTCGCTCATTCGATCTCCTCCCGTCTCGCTCGCCCGGTCTGCGCAACGAACAGCTACTGCGCGAGCCGGACGGCCAGGGTCAACGGTTCTCGGAGATCATTACGGAGCACGATGCGCCGGCGTCCAGAACTTTCTTGCGGATCGGCGCGGATTCCGCGGCTCTTCTCAACGATCCCTGATCAACTCCGGGTAACGCGCCGCCAGACCGTGCTGCAACGCGGCCCGCGCCGCGGCGACGTGCGAGCGCACGGTCGAGGCACTGCAACCCAAAGCCTCGGCCACTTCCACCGTCGATCGTTCCTCGATGTGGCGCAGCACGAAGGCGGCGCGCTGTTGCGGCGGCAGGTCCGCCGCCAGTTCGTCCCAGATCGCCTGCAGCTCGACCCAACCGGTCGCCGCTTCCGGACCCATCCGCCCCGTCCTGTTCGCTCCCCGGCGCCCATGCTCCGATGCGACGGCGACCGCTTCGAGGCTGGCATCCGGGTCCGCATCAGCAGCGGGCTCGACGCGACGTTTGCGCTCGGCAGTCAGCGAGCGCCAATGATCGATGGCGCGATTGGTGGCGATTCGGTTCAGCCACGCGTTCACGGAGAACGACGGATCGTAATCGGCACAGTGCTCCCACAGACGCAGGAACACTTCCTGTACGACGTCCTCGGCGCGGCTGGGATCGCCGAGGATCTGATAGGCAATCAGATAGACACGGCGGTGCCGGCGCTCGAAGAGCGCGCGAAACGCCTCGGTGTCGCCGTCGCGACTGGCCTCCAGCAACGCTCGATCGACGCTCGACTCGTCGGCCAAGTGCCGCCTATTGGATCGCGCGGCGCGGCGCCGCAGAGTCCTGCGGCTGCTTGCCGAAGATCATCTTGCCCGCCGTCGTCTGCAGTACGGACGTGACCTCGATATCGATCGTCTCGCCGATCAAGTGGCCGGAATTGTCGACCACCACCATGGTGCCGTCATCGAGATACGCCACCGCTTGGCCGGCCTCCTTGCCTTCCTTGATCAGGTACACGGCCATCGTCTCTCCGGGCAGTACAACCGGCTTGAGAGCATTGGCCAGCTCGTTAATGTTGAGCACCGGAATGCCCTGTAGCTGCGCAATCTTGTTGAGATTGAAGTCGTTGGTCACCAGCTCGGCGTTGAGTTGCTTCGCCAACTCGATCAACTTGAGATCCACCTCCTGCAGGTCGGCGAAATCCACTTCTGAAATCTGCACGTCGACATCCGAGCTCTTCTGCAACCGCTGCAAGATGTCGAGACCACGGCGCCCGCGGTTGCGCTTGAGCTGATCTTCCGAGTCGGCGATCTGGTGCAGCTCGTTGAGCACGAACTGCGGCACCACCATCGAGCCGTCGATGAACCCCGACTCGCAGATGTCGGAAATCCGTCCGTCGATGATTACCGACGTGTCGAGCACCTTGTCGCGACTCACCGAGGTGTCCTCGCGGAACAATGCCTGGACCGCGTCCTTGGTTACCCACTCGCCCTGTTTGGCGCCAACAACCAGGCCGAGATAGCCCATCACCACGACGTACAACGCCTGCAGGAACGAAGCCGTATCGGTTTCGATCACCATCCGCCGCGTGATGGCCCCGAAGCCCAGCGCCAACGACAGGCCCACCGCCACGCCGGCGACACCACCCAAGAGCACCTTCGAATGCAGGCGCCGCAGTTTGACCTCGGTAGCAATCATTCCGGCCGAAAACGCCAGACCCAATACGAGCCCCTCGGGCGCGCCCAGACCCCAGGGATGGAGGAAGTACCCCATCCCCGCGCAGGTCAACACGAACAGCACGCGTATGACCATGTATCCCATGATATGAACCTCCATGAATGCGGATGAATATGAGCCAAGTATACGTTTTGCGGCTGCTGCCGGCGCAGGGAGAAACGATGTTTCTATTCTTTAGTCTTTTACACTCATATTTCTTGATATGAAAGCTATCTTGTTATATGCTTCCGATATCTTTAGGAGACACCGCCCGGACCCCCTTCAGGAGATCGGTTCACAAACAAACG
>CBDUXW010000263.1:0-5277 GCA_965371275.1 uncultured bacterium
AACAGGTGCCGCAGCCGGGTTCGCTGTAAACCCAAATATTGCCGTCGTGCTGCTTCACGATTCCGTACACGGTCGAAAGCCCGAGACCCGTCCCCTTGCCTTGCTCCTTGGTGGTGAAGAACGGCTCGAATATGCGCTCCTGCTCCTCCTTGTCCATGCCGCATCCCGTGTCGGACACCGACAGCATGACGTATTCCCCCGCCGCCACCGCCGTGTGGTGGCCGGCGTAGTCCCGGTCGAGTGTCACGTTGAGAGTCTCGATGATCAGGCGGCCGCCGTCGGGCATCGCGTCGCGCGAGTTCACGGCGAGGTTCATCAGAACCTGCTCGACCTGGCCGGAGTCGGCGCGCACCGAGGCCAGGTCGTCGCCGGGCACAAAGCGCAGCTCGACATCTTCACCGATCAACCGGTCGATCATCACCGTCGTGGCCTTGACCAGGTCATTGAGATTCACGGCCGACATCTGCAACGGTTGTCGCCTGCTGAACGCCAGCAGTTGGTGCGTCAACCCGGCTGCACGGTCGGCGAACTGCCGGACCTGCTCGAGGTCACGGCGCACCCCCGTGTCGTCTACCTGGGCCAGGACCAGCTCCACATAGCCGGTGATTCCCGTGAGGATGTTGTTGAAGTCGTGCGCCACGCCGCCCGCGAGCTGGCCGATGGCTTCCATCTTCTGCGCCTGCCGAAGTTGCTCTTCGAGCTCCTCTCGCGTCTTCTCCGCCTCGGCGTCCTTGAGGACAAAGGACAGGTGCGCCGCGACTTCCGTAACCGTGGTGATGGCGTGCATGCTCCAGCTCAACGGAACCGGGGAGTCGAGGCACAGAAGCGCCACCAACCCGTCGGTGTGCTCCATCGGTACATGAAGTATGGCGCGGGCGCTCTCGCCCAGAGCCTTGCGATGTTGCGCCACCAGAGGGTCTTGCTCGACGTCGGAGATCACCACCGATTCACCCCTGCGCAGCGATTTGAGGTACTCCGGGGCCTCGTTGAGATTCGCCGAGCCGTCGACCGGCGTCGGCATGCCTTCGGGCTGCACGGAGTGCGTCGCCACGAGCCTGCCGGCCCCGTCAACCTTCGCGTACGTGACTCGGATGCCCTGGAAATAATCGCTGAGACGCCGCAACGTCAGCTCGATCACGCCGTCGACCGACATGCCGAGCTTGACGCCGCCCAAGATGCTGTTCAGGAGCTCCAGGCGGGCGTGACTTTGCACCAGCGCATCTTCCCAAAGCTTGCGCTCGGTGATGTCGCGCACAACGCTGACGAGCTTTTCCGGCGCACCCTCCGGAACCAACTTCGTGGTCATCTCGGTCCAGGTACGCTCGCCGGTCTTCTTCTTGAAGACCTGCTCGCTGCGGAACCCGGGCCGCCCATCGCGAACCGCAGCGTCAACGGCCTGACGGAAGGCGACGCCGCCCTCATCGTCGGGGTACAGCTCGACGATCTCGCGGCCGATCAAATCGTGCGGTGAGTAGGCGAGCGCCAGTTCGAGGGCTTGGTTGGTGTACTCGATCTGCAGGGTCTCGACGTCGGCAACCACTACGGCGGCGGCGAGCGAATCCACGACGTCGGCAAGAAAGCCGTCCGCCGTACGGAGGGCAGCGCCCAAGGGCCCGTACGGGTCGCCCTCGGGCGGCTCAACGTCCAAGGGCTTCTGCGCCTTCGGCATCGCCATCCTGTCGCGTTCCACCGGCTTTGCCCCCGAGATCGGGTTACTGCCGGCGACCTGGGCCATGCGGTGCACCGACGAGCAGAACGCCGGATGCACTGCTCCTTACTCTACTAACGCGCAGGTACGTATTTTTCCGTACGTTTTTTTGCTAGCCGTTCCCGAAAACAGCGGCGATAGGCTCCGGTTCCTCTTCCAGGCTCAGCTCCTGGCGAATCGCACGGAGCTGTGGAAGAACCATTTCGAAGGTGTCGAATACGTCGGTGTCGAACTGTTCACCGCGGGCACGGCGCATGATGTCGAGCGCTTGCTGCTCCGCGAGGGCCGGACGGTAGATCCGCGAGTGCACGAGGGCATCATAGACGTCGGCAACAGCCACGATGCGCCCCGCCTCCGGAATCTCATGACCCGACAGCCCGTTCGGATAACCGCCCCCATCCCAGCGCTCGTGGTGGGTGAGCGCAATCTCACGCGCGAGCTGCAACAGCGGCAAGCGCGAGCCGGCGAGGATCTCGGCTCCCATGGTGGTGTGTCGCTCGATGACTCTGAATTCCTGGCGCGTCAACGTACCGGGCTTCAGCAGGATGTGGTCGGGGATGCCGATCTTGCCGACGTCGTGCATCGGCGCCGCCAGGCGAATTTCTTCGACCGCCGCTTCGTCCCAACCGCGGGCCCGCGCCAAAATCTCCGAGTACAGGCCGATCCGGCGAATGTGCGCACCGGTGTCGGCGTCGCGATGCTCGGCGGCGGTTACCAGGCGCAACGCGACCTCCTCTTCGCGGCGACGCAGCTCTCGGGTGCGCTCCTCGACCTCCGCCTCGAGGCGCGTCTGGTAGTTCATGCTGATGAGGGTGAGCCGACGACGTTCCAGCGCGTTCACGACGTTGATCAACAACTCGTTGCGGTCGAATGGCTTGATCACGTAACCGTAGGCGCCGGCTTCCAGCGTACGGATGGCCGTCTCCCGGTCGTCGACGGCCGTCAACATGATGATCGCGAGGCCGGAGTAGCACGCCGTGACCTCGTCGAGGAGCTCCAACCCCGAGCGGCCCGGCATACAGATGTCACTGATCATCAGAGCAAAGTCTGTGCGCGACAGAATTTCGAGTGCCTCCGCAGCGTCGGCGGCCTGCTCGCACTCGTAGCCTTCGTCGATGAGCCAACGGGAAAGAATTTCCCGGATATAGGGCTCGTCGTCGACGATCAGAATCCGTCCCACGCCCTCAGTCAGGGCACCTTGGGAATCGATCAACATCCGCTTAGCCTCCCGAACCTTGTTCGTATTGCCGCTGCCGCGCTAGACAGCATCGTCGGCTACAGCAACACTGGCCGCATAAGAAGGAACGAATTGCCGTCGGCATTTCCGAACATCGACCTACCGAGGGGCCGCGGCGCCTACTCGAAAAGGTGCTGACAGGCTCCCCGTGCGGCCGCGTATGGGATTTATCGAGCAAATGCAAGAAACGAGGAGGGAGGCCGATCACAATTGACTGACTCCCGTCCCACCAACCGGCTGGCGGACGAAACCAGCCCCTATCTGCGACAGCACGCCCACAACCCGGTCGCGTGGTATCCGTGGGGCGACGAGGCTCTGCAGCGATCGCGCCGCGAAGACCAGCCGATCTTCCTCAGCATCGGGTACGCGGCCTGCCATTGGTGCCACGTCATGGAACGCGAGTCGTTCGAAAACGACGAGATCGCGGCGCTCATGAACGAACACTTCGTGTGCATCAAAGTAGACCGCGAGGAACGCCCCGACATCGACGACATCTACATGACCGCGGTGCAGATGATGACGGGGCACGGCGGCTGGCCGCTGACGGTGTTCCTCACGCCGGACCTGAAACCGTTTTTCGGCGGCACGTACTTCCCGCCGGAAGATCGTATGGGCATGCCCGGTTTTTCACGGGTGCTGCAGGACGTATCGCTCGCCTTCACATCGCAGCGCGAGGCGGTCGATGCCAGCTCCGCCGACATCGCCGAACACCTGCGCCGCAACGCGGCCCCGGTACAGCTTACCGGCTCTCTCGAGCTGTTGAGCGCCGAGCCCATCCACAAGGCCGCGGCAAGTGCCAGGCAGCGCTTCGACCCACGATACGGAGGCTTCTCCGGCGCCCCGAAGTTTCCGCATCCGATGACCGTCGGCCTGCTGTTGCGCTACGCCGCCCAACATGGCGATCCCGAAGCGCTGGGCATGGCGACCTTGACCCTCGACCGAATGGCCGGCGGCGGCATGTACGACCAACTCGCCGGCGGCTTTCATCGCTATTCCACCGACGACCGGTGGCTGGTACCGCACTTCGAGAAGATGCTGTACGACAACGCATTGCTGGCGATCGCCTACCTCGACGCTTTCCAACTCACCGGCAACGACGAGTACCGCCGTGTCGCCACCGAGACGCTCGACTGGGTCGTCCGCGACATGCAATCGGAGGAAGGTGGCTACTTTTCGACGCTCGACGCCGACAGCGAGGGCGTGGAGGGAAAGTTCTACGTCTGGACCCGAGACCAGATCGCCGGCCTGCTCGGCGATGATGCCGACCTCTTCTGCAACGTCAACGACGTGAGCGCCGACGGCAACTGGGAGGGCAGCAACATTCTGAACCTGCGCGCTCCACTTCCGGCGATCGCCGATGAGCTGCAGGTGGACGGGTCGACGCTCGCCGAGTCTCTCGCCGAATCACGGAACATCCTGCTGGCCGCACGCGATCAGCGCGTCCACCCCGGGCTCGACGACAAGGTGCTGAGCGACTGGAACGGCCTCATGCTCGCGGCGATGGCACGCGGCTACCGTGTGCTCGGCGAGCAACGGTTTCTCGATTCGGCGCGCCGTTGCGCCGGCTTCCTGCTCGACAACATGTTGGAGAACGATCGACTGCTGCACACGTATCGCGACGGGCGCAGCAAGTTGCTCGCCTACCTCGACGACTACGCCAACTTGGTCTGGGGTCTGTCCGAGCTGTATGAAGCGAGCTTCGAAATCGACTGGCTGCGGGCAGCTCGGAAGCTGGCGGACGGGCTGATCGAGCTCTTCTCCGACGAGGGAGTCGGCGAGTTCTTCTTTACCGGATCTGACCACGAACAACTCATCGCACGCATGAAACCGGGTCACGACGGCGCTACGCCATCGGGCAACGCGGTGGCGGCCGGCGCCCTCCTGCGGCTCCAAACGCTGACCGGAGAGGAGCGCTACGGGCGTCGCGCCGTCGATGTGCTGCGCGCTTTTCAAGCGCAGTTCGACCGGGCATCAGCCGGCTTTTCGCAGATGCTTGCCGCTCTCGACTACTTCGTCCATCCGGGCTGCGAGATCGTCATTGCCGGCCCCTCGAGTGCGCCCGAAGTAACCGCCGCGCTGCGGGCAATTCGCGCGCAGTACCGTCCCCACGACCTGGTGGTGGCCTTCGGTCCGGACACCGCCGGCGCGATCACCACCGAAGTCCCGGTGCTGGAAGGCAAGACGGTGGTGGACGAGCAGGTGACCTTCTATCTCTGCCGGAATTTCGCCTGCCAGGCGCCGACACACGACCTCGAGGAAATTCTGAACGCCCGCTGAGGTGGCCTGCTAACGATATAGCCACTCTCCGTACTCCGCCTCCAGGCCGTCGTAC
>CBDUXW010000264.1:0-5246 GCA_965371275.1 uncultured bacterium
ACCCCCCTCGAAAGAAGCGACGCGGGGAAGGTAACACGGCGGATTTCTTACTCCGCGATGCCAACCTCGGATCGATCGCCCACCATTAACCGATGGGCCTGCGGTCGCACGTCGGTGCCGTAAATGCGCGCGTGCCTGCCGATCAGGCTGCCGTCCAGGCGCCGCGTCAACCCCTCGATCCGCGCGCCCCGCAGCACGATGCAATGCTCGAGCTCGGCGGCCACGACGCGGACGCCGTCGGCGAGCGAGCTGTAGGGGCCGATGTACGCGCGTTCGAGCCGGCAATCCCGCCCGATGATCGCCGGCCCGCGCACGATGCTGTCGATCACCTCGGTGCCCGGTCCGATGACGACGTTGCCTTCGATGCGCGATGCCGCATCCGGATCGCTGTCGAGCCGCCCTTCGAGTGTTTCGAGAACGACGCGGTTGGCGTCGAGCAGGTCATCGAGATGGCCGGTGTCCTTCCACCAGCCACTGACCGATTGCCAGCTCACGGCGAGGCCGTCGTCGATCAGGCGCTGGATGGCCTCGGTGATTTCGAGCTCGCCCCGCGCCGACGGCTCGAGCTGGTCGATGGCGTCGAAGACGTTGTGGTCGAACAGGTACACGCCGACCAGCGCCAGGTCGGACGGCGGATCCGATGGTTTTTCGACGACGCGCACCACCCGCTCGCCATCGAGCTCGATGACGCCGAAACGCTGCGGCTCGGGAACTCGAGCCGCGAGGATCTGCGCGTTGGTGTCGTCGGCGTCGAAGGCCTCGACGAAGCTCCGAACGCCATCGCGCAGAATGTTGTCGCCGAGATACATGACGAAGGGGTCATCGCCGAGGAACTCCCGTGATATCTGCACGGCGTGGGCCAACCCGCGCGGTGCGTCCTGCCGGATATAGGTGACCCGTGCGCCCCAGCGGCTGCCGTCTTGCACGGCGCCTTCGATCTCCGCCGCGGTATCGCCCACGACGATGCCTATGTCACGGATGCCGGCTTCGACCAGATGCTCGATGCCGTAAAACAGCACCGGCTTGTTGGCGACGGGGATCAGTTGCTTGGCGGATGTGTAGGTGAGCGGCCGCAGTCGTGTGCCTTCACCGCCCGCCAGGATCAGTCCCTTCACGGTCGACTCACCGCTCGCTGCCGAAGCCCATCGAACCGACGTTCAGCAGCTCCACGAGAATCGAAAACTGTTTCTCCGAACGAAACGAAAAGTTGATGTTGCGGAACTGACCGCCGATCGAGCAGCACTGCGTGTTCCAGGTCGCGCCGATGGCCATCGCCTGCAGGATCTTGTTGCTCACGTCCCAGGTCAGATTGCCGGTCACGGTGACGAGGTCACGAAGCAAATTGACGCGGCCGGAACCGGTCAGGCGATTCGAAGCCAGCACGTCGACGATCGACGGATCGTCTTCGTTGGGCGATGTGCGGGCGTTTCGAAACCAGGTGATGTTGGTCATGCTCGGTCCGGAGCGAAACGTGCCGGCGACCGTAAAGTCCGCCGGCTTCCACTGCGGCGTGAAGCGCACGCGGCCGCTGAAGTTGATCAGCGGCGTCGGCGTCACGCGGGAGGTCAACGACCAGGGCACGGGGATGGACGGGAACAAGATGTCGGGATCCCGCTCACGGAGGTCGAAGTCGCGCGCGAACTCGACACTGAACACCTCCCACACCGAGCGCTGGTCGGAGGAGGATGACGGGAAGCGCTTGGCCAGAAACCGATTGATCAACGAGGCCCGCGCGAAGTGGCGGTCGCCGCCGAAACGGTCGATTTCGTCGAATTGAATGATCTCGCGCCGATTGAAGTTCTCCTCGTCGAGCACTTTCTGTCGCCCCCAGGTGAAGCGCGGCTCGATGATGTGCTTGAAGCGCGGCGAATAATTGCTCGTCGGCGTGTCGAAGATGCGGAAGATGCTCGGGCCGATGACCTGAACCCCGGTCTCGTAGACGTTGCGAGAAAGCGGATCGGGCTCGAAATCGCCGCTGATCGTGCGCTGGCTGTACCACGTCGAGCGCCACTCCAGGAAGGGATTCACGGTCAGCCACGGAATCTGCGTGAAGGCCAACGACACCTCCGGAAGGGCGTCGAGGCGCTGGTACCTGCCGCCCGTCGTGTCTATGTTTGCGCCCTGCTCACGGCGCAACAGGCCGGCAAACGAGCCCTGGAACTGGTAGTAAAGGGGCCCTGCAAGCGGCCGGCGGCGGACACGGAACTCGACTTCAGGTTGGCGCTGCCGGACGACCGACTGCGTGTTGCCGAAGAAGGTCTCGTTATGGTCGGCGACCAGGTTGAGCGTGTAACTGCTCCAGTTGCGGGTCAAGAACATGCCGGCCGACGAGTTGCGCCGCAGGAAGCGGTTGAAGTTGTCCTCGAAGCCTTGAATGAACTCCTTGCTGGAGAAGAAGCTGGCATTGGCGTTGAGGCGCCAGTTGCCGGCGAAGTTCTGCGTATGGTCGCCGTCGAGGGTCCAGCCCGGGACAATTTGGACGTTGTTCGGATCGGCAAGCTCCTCGGCGCTGAAGTCCGTCCCCTGTAGCCAAAAAAACCGGGCGCCGCCCTGCGAGTTGGCCGTCAGTCGGTGCCGGTACTCGCCACTGAACGCAGCCCGTGCCTTGGCGTAGTAATCGAACGTCAACGTGGCGTCCATGCTGCGGTTGATGGCCCAGAAGAAGGGCTGGCTGTACATGAACCCCTTGCGTGTCGACGTGCCGATGCCGGGAAGCAGCAACCCGGTGGATCGGCGGCCTTCGTCGATCGGCCAGTACAGCGCCGGCAAGATGATCAGGGGCACGCCTTTCACCTTGAACACGGGGACCTTCATGGTGACGTGGTCGTTGGCGTATAAATCGAACGTGCGCGCCTGGAACTCCCATATCGGCAGCGCCTGAGTACACGGTGTCACCACACCGTTCTGAATGCGGAACACGCCCGTTTCGATTTGCTCGATCTCCTCGCCGCGGAAGTACACGTCGCCCGGGCCGAGGCCGAAAGCATTCTTGATGCGTCCGGTACCGGCGCGCAGCCTGCCGGTCATCTCGGTGCCGTTGAGCAGCACTTCGCCGGCCATCAGCGAGACGTTGCCGATGGCCGTGAAGTCGTAATCAGAACCTGGAGCGTCGGGATCGGGTGGCAGCGTGATCACCACGTGGTCGGCTTGCAGCCGGAAGCGTGGCCGGTCGTCGATGTCTACGTAGCCGGAGAACGTGATCGTCGAGCCGTCGTCGGAGATCTCGATCGCGTCGAAGTTGACCGACGCTGATTCGAGCCCGGGGATGATGGGCACTCCGATCTGCGGCGCAACCGGCTCCTGTGCCCATGTCGTGCCGGGAGCCGCCAGGCAGAGGACGACCGGCGACGCCGCCGCGCACAGCGCGGCACCGATTCGACGTAAAGAGAAGAAGACCAGACGCACAGACGATCCCATGAGCACCGCGAGCCGAGGATTTGTGTGGCTACTCTACATCAAGCGTCCAGCAGTAGGGGACGCACGGCGCCGAGCAGATACGTCGAGCCGCTGACGCAGATGAGATCGTCCGGGGCTGCGTTCTGGCGTGCTCTGTCGAGGGCCTCTGCGGGGTCCGCTATCGCCTCACGTTGCGACGGCGTGGTGCCGAGCTCGAGTAGCTCGGCGGTCGCTGTGGCGCGCGGTGTGGGTGCTTCGGTTGCAATGAGAAAGTCGGCGAGCGGATAGAGCGCGGCGGCAATGCCCTCGGTATCCTTCTCGGCAAGCGTGGAGAACACCAGATGCAGGCGATCGAATGCCTTGCGCCGGCGGAGCTCCCACAAATAGGCGGCGAGCGCCTGTGCGGCAGCCGGATTGTGTGCTGCGTCGAGGAGCACCGGCGGACCTTCCTCGAGCCACTCGCAGCGTCCGGGCCACTCGGTGCTGCGCAGACCGGCCCAGATTGCATCGGAGCTGATACGCAGCCGCCGCCGGTCGAGAGCCTCGGCGGCCAACATGGCACACAGGGCGTTCTCGACCTGGTGCTCGCCGGGAAGTGATAACTCGAGCCCGATGTAGTCGCGCAGGCGGCCGACGCAGTCGAACGAATGGCGTAGGCGTTCGTCGGTGCGCCGAACGACGCACGGAAACGACCCCGCGTCCCAGAGCGTCGCGCCGGTCGCTGTGGCGGAGCGCTTGATCACGTCGAGGACGGCCGGAGTTTGCGGCGCGGTTACGGCCACTCCGCCCGCCGGAATCACGGCGGCTTTCTCGGCGGCGATCGTCGACAGGTCGTCGCCGAGGTGCTCCTCGTGGTCGAGCGCGATCGACGTGATCACCGTGACGCGTGGCCGGGTGACGTTCGTCGCATCCCAGCGGCCGCCCAGGCCGACCTCCAGGACCGCCAACTCGACGCGCGCGATGGCGAAGTAGCGCAACGCGGCCGCGGTGAGTATCTCGAAATACGAGGGGTGCTCGGCGAGCCGGCCGTCGGCCAGCAGCTTGTCGACCGCCGCGAAGACGACGCCGAGCTGTACATCGAGGCCCGAGCTGCTGATCTCGGCGCCGTCGACCTGAAATCGTTCCTCGACGCGTGACAGGTGTGGCGATGTGTACAGCCCGACGCGGTGTCCGGCGGCACGCCCGATCGCGGTGAGCATTGCGGCCACCGAGCCTTTGCCGTTGGTGCCGCTGATAATGGCCGTGGGATACGATCGGTGTGGATTGCTGAGGGCCTCGAGCACGGCGCGAATGCGGTCCAGCCCCGGCTTGATGGCGCCGGGATCTATCGAGTCGAGGCGTTCCCTGATGCCGTCGGTCACGCCGCAACCAGGCCCGTCACGCTCGCACCACGGCCTGCTTTACTGCGACTCGGCTTCGGCATCGTCGCGCTGCGACTCTTCGTCCACCGCCTCGGTGTACATTCCGGACATCGACGACGTCGCGAGGTCGGCCGGCAGGAGGTGACGCAATGCCAGCGCCAGCGTTTCTTTCAGCTCGCTGCGCGATACCACCAGATCAAGCATGCCGTGCTCGAGGAGAAACTCGCTGCGCTGGAATCCCTCCGGCAGCTTCTCGCGGATGGTCTGCTCGATGACTCGCGGTCCGGCGAAGCCGATGAGCGCCCGCGGCTCGGCGATATTCAGGTCGCCCAACATGGCGAACGACGCGGTGACGCCGCCGGTTGTCGGGTCGGTCAAGACCGAGATGTAGGGCACCCGGGCGGCGTCGAGACGGGCCAGGGCCGCTGAGATCTTGGCCATCTGCATGAGCGACAGCGCGCCCTCTTGCATGCGGGCGCCGCCGGAGCT
>CBDUXW010000265.1:0-5214 GCA_965371275.1 uncultured bacterium
GACCCTTCGCGACGGCATCCAGTCGCCCTCGGCGCGCGATCCCGGCATCGATGACAAGCTCCGCCTCCTGCATCTGATGGCCGATCTCGGGGTCGACGCCGTCGATCTGGGCCTGCCCGGCGCCTCCTCGCGCCAGCGCCGCGACGTCAAGCGGATGGCCGAGGAAATTCGCGACCACAAGCTCGGATTGTTTCCCAACTGTGCCGCGCGAACCGTGATCGCCGACATCGAGCCCATCTGTGACGTCGCCGATGAGGTCGGGATCCCCATCGAGGCGTCGTGCTTCATCGGATCCAGTCCCATTCGCCAGTACGCGGAGAACTGGAACCTCGACACGATGCTGCGGCAGAGCGAAAAGGCAGTCGCGTTTGCGGTGGAGCGTGGACTGCCGGTGATGTACGTGACCGAAGACACGACACGGGCCACGCCCGAAACGGTGCGGCGACTCTACACGACGGCGATCGAGGCGGGCGCACGTCGCATCTGCGTGTGCGACACGGTGGGGCACGTCACCCCCCACGGGGTGCGCGCGCTGATCGGCTTCGTCAAGCAGGTCGTCGCGGATACCGGCGAGGATGTGGCAATCGACTGGCACGGCCATCGCGACCGTGATCTCGGCGTGTGGAACACATTGGCGGCGCTCGAAAGCGGCGCCAGCCGGGTGCACGGTACGGCGCTCGGTATCGGCGAGCGATCGGGCAACACACCGCTGGATCAACTGCTGGTGAACTGCCGCTTGCTCGGCTGGATCGACAACGACCTGTCGAAGCTGCAGGAGTACTGCGAGCTTGCCGCGGAAGCGATCGGCTTGCCGATCCCCGCCAACTATCCGGTGATCGGCGACGACGCCTTCCGCACCGGCACCGGGGTTCACGCCGCCGCCGTAATCAAGGCGCGCGCGAAGGGCGATGATTGGCTGGCGGACCGCGTGTACTCGGGCGTGCCTGCCGCAATGGTCGGCAAGCGCCAGGAAATCGAAGTCGGCCCCATGAGCGGTGCGTCGAACGTCGAGTACTGGCTACGCGAGCGTGGCCTCGAGCCCGAGCCCGAGCGCGTGGCGGCGGTCATCGCCGCGGCCAAGGCCGCCGATCATGTGCTGAGTGACGAAGAGATCCGCGCCGTTATCGACGCTACCTAGCGGGCCGCGGCGGCAGTGTGATGGCTACCCGAGGCCGACGCCCGGAATGGTGATGGGCGTCAGCATGAACGACGTCACGAATATCGCCAGGCAGAGCAGAGCCAGCAGGATCCGCGCGGTGCCCAACGGCTGATCGAACTCGAGCGGCTTCGGGTGCCGGAAGCCACCGACCGCGAAGAGCACCGAGATGATCGTGGCGAACACGATCCAGCCCAGGAAGTAGGTCACGCCGGCGTAGAGCATGAACGCCAACGTCGCGATCGACGCCGGACGGTGCAGCCGGGACCTGAGGGAATAAATCAGGTGGCCGCCGTCGAGCTGGCCGATCGGCAGCAAGTTCATCGCGGTGATGAGCATGGCGAACCAGCCGACGAAGGCGAGCGGGTGCATGACGAGCTCCTCGCTGGGGCCCGCTTCGGGGCCGAACATGCGGCTCATGAGGTCCCATATCAGCGGCTCGCCGAGCGTCAGATATGTGCCGGCGCTCTCGATCTCAGCCGTGGAGACCGGGCGCGATAGCGACAGGCCGAAGGCGAGCACCGGAAGCGCCACCACCCAGCCGGCGATGGGGCCGGCGACGGCGATGTCGAAGAGAGCGCGCCGGCTGGTAATCGGGCTACGGATGCGAATCACGGCACCCATCGTTCCGGGAAGGATCATGAAGTAGATGATGGGCGGCGGTATCGGCAGGAAGTACGGCAAAGACGCCGCGATCCCGTAGCGCCGGCAGGCCAGGTAATGGCCCATCTCGTGGGCCAGGAGAATGGCAATCATGGCGAAGCCGAAGGGCATCCCGCCGAGCATCGCTTCGGGGTTTCGAAGCGGATTCAGCGACGTGAAACCGCGCAGCTCGTCGGCGTAAAACTGCTGATATTGCAGGAAGCCCCAGTACGAGCTGCTGGCCAGCGTGACGATAAACAGCAGCACGTTGCTGGAGATGCGCGGCCCACGGACGCGCGGCACCTCGGTGCTCGCGGCCGGCGGCAACGGCGGAGCGGTCGGCCCGTAAGGATATGCGGTCGGTCGATCCGGCGTCTGGTCGAGCGGGGCGTGTCGATCCACCGGCTGGTCGAGGGGGACGGGTCGTTCCGCCGGCTGTTCGGAGGGCTCGGGTCGTTCCGCCGGAGGTGCGGGCGGCTCGAATGGATTGTCGCGATCGTCAGACACAGATCCTGCCGGAAAACCGTGTGGGAGAGGACTGCAAGAGGAGTCTAGCAGGTCGTGGCAAGACGCCGATGGGTCGGCTAGCGCGGGCTATTGACGAACTCGCGAAGAGGGCACTAGAGGGCACAGGGGGCTCAACGAATCTCGCTGAGTCCTTTGCCGGGGCGGAATCGTGTCGTCTTGCCGGGCGCGATGCGTACCTCTTCGCCGGTGCGCGGGTTGCGGCCGACGCCGCGTTTACGGTCCCTTACTTCGAACACTCCGAAGCCCCGCAGTTCGATGCGTTCGCCGCGCGCCAACGCTCCCTTCAGGGCCTCGATGACGGCGTTGACTGCCGTTTCGGCGTCCACCTTGGTGATGCCGGTACGGCGCGCGATGATTTCCACCAAGTCCGCTTTGATCATGGGTATACACGGGGTCAGAAAATCCCTCAAAGTGCGCGATTATGAGACGCTCTCTCGAGACTGTCAACCATAACTGCCGTGTTATCATAATGTTACGGCGACAATCCAACGGGGAATACCCCCTTTCTCCCTACCTGTTCGTCCCCTGACATCGACCCCAACACCCCTGTGAGCGAACCTTCCCAGGCAGCTTCTCTGCCGCATGTCGCCATCGTCGGTCGCCCGAACGTGGGCAAGTCGACACTGTTCAACCGTATCGTCGGCCGCCGCGAGGCCATCGTCGGCAGCGCCTACGGGATGACCCGCGACCGGCACACGGCGGAGGCCGACTGGGCAGGCGTGCGCTTCGTGCTCACGGACACCGGTGGCATCGAGTACGGCTCCGAGGAGGAGCTGCTGCAGCAAGTCGAAGAGCAGGTCATGGTCGCCGTGGCGATTGCCGATGTGGCTTTGCTGGTCGTCGACGGGCGGCAAGGGCCGCTTCCGGTGGAGCGCGACATCGCGTTAGAGCTGCGGCGCCAGGACGTTCCGGTGGTCCTGGTCGTCAACAAGTGCGACACGCCGCAGCTTGCTGCGGAGGTAACGGCGGAGTTTCATGCGATGGGTGTTCGGCCCTTGCACGGCGTATCGGCGGAGCACGGTATCGGGGTGAACGATCTGCTGGACAGCGTTACGGAATTGCTCCCGGAGTACCTGGAGCCCGAGGAAGAAGAGGAGCAGGTCACGCGGGTGGCCGTCGTCGGACGGCCGAACGTCGGCAAGTCGTCGCTGGTCAATGCCTTGCTCGGTTCCGAGCGCGTCATCGTAAGCGACATTGCCGGTACGACCCGCGATGCGATTGACACGATGATGGAGCGCGACGGGAAGCGCTATCTCCTGATTGATACCGCGGGAATCCGCAGGCGCGCGAAGGTCGACACGCACGCCGAAATCGCCAGCGTGGCCATGGCGCGCCGGCGCCTGCGGCGTGCCGACGTGGCGTTGTTGGTCGTCGATCCGCAGGACGGGCTGACGCGCCAGGACCTCAACCTCGCCGCCGAGGCAGACGCCGTCGGCAGCGGTCTGATCGTGGTGGTCAACAAGTGGGACCTGGTCGCCCCCGACGACGACCTTCCGGCGCAGATGGAGGAACACGTGGCCAGCCGGCTCGCCCGCATGCGGTACGCGCGGGTGGCCATCATATCGGCGCTCGTGGGCAGCGGCATCGACACGTTGCTTCCCATGATCGACGAGGTCGCCGAAGCGCGTGCGCGGCGCGTGCCGACGGCCGACCTCAACCAGGCCTTCGAGATGATGGTGGCGAAACATGCTCCCGCCGGTGGCACCAGCGCAACGCAGCCGAAATACCTCACGCAGGTCGCCATCAATCCGCCGCGCTTCGTGGCCTTCGCCGCCAGTCGCGGTGGGGATCGTCCCGATTACCGGCGATACCTCGAAAACCGGCTGCGGGAAGCGTTCGACTTCAGCGGCACGCCCATCGTCATCAACCTCCGGCTGTCACGCCGTCGGCGTCGCAAGAGTGCTCGCCGCTGACTGCCGCCTAGTCCTGGGGTGCCTTCGCAAACTATAATGAACGCTCGCGAATTCGTACTCCAGTGAGATAACAGCTAGTCTGTTCTCGACCATGTCGAACCTGACGAAGAGAGACATCGCACGCGCCATCCACGAGGCGGAGCCGGGCATCTCGATTGCGGAAGCCGTAGCACTGGTCGATTCCATGTTCGAATCCATGAAAGATCGGCTGGCGCGCCGCGAGAAGGTGATGATCACCAATTTCGGGACCTTCCAGGTGGTCGAACGCGCTCCCCGAGAGGGCATCAACCCCGCCACCGGCGGCAGCCTGGTCATCGCCGGGCATCGGGCGGTGTCGTTTCGTCCGGCGCCGGCACTCCAGGGCGCGCTCAACGGCTCGGATGGCGACACCTCCGATCAGTCGAGCGACGCTATCTTGACCCCACCCGGGGCCGGTGGGACTCTCTAGCAGGGGGCTGGAGAACTTCCGAGGGTGCCCGTAACAGCACCCTGGTGAGTTGTTCAGCAGCCTGCTCAATCGCGGCACCGAGCAACGGTCTTTGTGTGTAATTCCTGGTCGGGACGTGGCGCAGTCCGGTAGCGCACTAGTCTGGGGGACTAGGGGTCGCTGGTTCGAATCCAGTCGTCCCGACCATTCTTTCTCTCTCTTTCTGTAGGTCCGAGGCTGACCCGCGCGGGGATCTTCTGTCCCATGGCTTCGATACTGATCACCAATGACGACGGCATCCAAGCCGATGGATTGGCGCAGCTCGCCGAATCGCTGGCGCCGCTGGGCGACACGGTCATCGTGGCTCCCGACCAGGAACGCAGCGCCGCGTCGCACGCGCTGACGCTGCACAGGTCACTGCGCATTCGCGAAATGACGGACGCGCGCTACGGCATCGACGGCACGCCGGCCGATTGCGTGTACCTGGGTGCGTTGCAGGTAATGGAAAACAAGCCCGACTTGGTCGTCTCCGGCATCAATCACGGTTC
>CBDUXW010000266.1:0-5207 GCA_965371275.1 uncultured bacterium
CGGAGACGCTCAACGCCGTCGGCGCCCTTCGTCTCCCTCAGGCTCCTCGGGGGCCTGCCAGAAGCCCGTGTCGGTGGGTGCTTCGGCAGCGACGTTGCCCGAGAACAGCGCCGCGTTGAACAGCACGCGGAAGGTGCCGAAGGGTTGACCCCGCCATTGCGGGCGAAAACCGATCAGCACCACGTGCCCGTCGCCTTTGCGCACGTCGAGGGCGGCGGCATAGCCGTTGATCTTGTCTTCGCCCAGCAGGTAGCCGGACACCAGCGGCGAGCCCTGTTCCTGATACTTGGCGAGTACGGCGCCCTCGAATCCGTCTTCGACGGTGAACACCGGGCTGCGGAAGACGAAGATGTTGGCGCGCTCGGGCATCCCCGACATCACCGGGTGCGACGGGTCGGTGACAACCTCGAGAACCGAGCCACTGGTGAAGAAATCAGCGCGCCCGACGTCGGCGACCACGTTGCGCACCGGTAGCTGCAAGTGCTCAATCGCGAACCCGGTACTCGCGTTCATGCATACGAGCGTGCCGCCGTCGCGCACGAACCGGTCGAGGGCGCGCACCCCTTCATCGCCGATGCCGCCCGCGTAGCGCCCCGGAATTGTCCCTTCGGCGAGGCCGTCGATGATCTGGCGGCTGCCGTAGTCGGCCATCACGATCACGTCGAACCGGTCGCGCAACGGTCCGGCGCGGAAGTCTTGGTTGCGCATGCTCGAAAAGTCGAAGTCGTACTGCTCCAGCAACCAGCGCGTCCAGCCCTCGTCCATGCTGGCGCCCCACGGCCGGAACATACCGAGGCGCGGTCGCGGCAGACCGGCGCCACGCTGCGTCGTGCGTTCGGCCTGTAGGGCGAGAGAATCGACGAGCTCGCTAGCCGCCTGGTCGCTCAGCCCGCGGATCACGTAGCGGCCGCTGCTGCCCGGCTCGCCCTCGGCTCCGGGCGTTCCCGGCTCGAGGCCGACCGTAGCGCCGGCGCGCCACGCGGCGTTGACGGCGCGGAAGGCATTGTTCTGCGCCGCCGAAATAGCGAGCCCGTCGCCCGTTCCGGTGATGCGGCCGGGGGGTGGGACGATGCCTGCGGCGAGCTCGCTGGTATCGAACCCGGCGCCGGGCGCGCTGTCGAAGGGTGCGGCATCCCGACCCACGATGGCAGGGCCCTCCCGCTGGAGCTCGACCTCGTACCAGCCCGCACCGGGAGCAAGCTGCGCCGCGCCATCGATGGTTTCATTGGCGCTTCGCCAATCAACCGGCGAGCCGGTGACGAGCTCGAGCGCCGCGCGCGCAACAGCGTCCAACGGCTGCGAGGCGTCGATGACGCGCACTCCCATTTGCGCCGATAACGTCCAACCGGCGGCATCGTACGGTTGCTCGGGCGGTCCCTCCGGGTATTCGCGAAGGTCCGGGTACTCCTGGATGTCGAGCACCTGGCGGGCCAGCTCGGCAAATTCCTGATCCATTGGAATGACCCAGGTGCCCGGCGGATACTCGATGCCGTCGATTGCCGCCGCCGTTGACAGCTGCGACACTCGGATGCCGCTGAAAGCCAGCCGTCGCAGCAGCTCCACCGCCGCCACCGGGTCGCGTTGTTGCTGTGGAATCACGTAGGCGAACGGCGGCTCCTGCGAGTACTTGCGAATGGTGTCGCGGCCCGCCTGGTAACGGTTGTAGAGCAGGTCGAAGCGGAACTTGGCGGCGAAGTCGAGGGTCGCGATGGACGCCGTTTCCATGTACTCGACGGCGTCACGTAGCCGCCACCAGCCGCCCTGCCACGGACTCGAGTACAGCGACTCGGGACGCAGATCGCGGCGACTCTCGGGGAAGTCCCGCAGCGTATACAGCCGCGGTGTGGCGTATCGATAACCGGCGGTTTCGGTCCACCAGGCGGCCTGGTTTTGCAGCATCGGTAGGTAGTCGACGTAGCCGGGGTACCAGGCGTCGAACGTGGAGCTCATGTGCACGGCGCCGCGTTGGCCCCGCTCTTCGAGGGCGGCGGCCATCGCCATGCCGACGAAGTTGACGGTGCGCGACATCAACGGATGCACCTGCGTTGCGATCGGCTCGGCAAACGGCGGCAACCAGATGCGCGTCGGAAACGGCGACGACTGGTGATGCACGAAGATGATCTGCGGCTCGAAATGCCGCCAGGTGCGGGCCAAGACTCGCGATTCGATCTGGTTGAGCATGTAGCCATCGCGGTTGTTGTCGTGGCCGACGTACTTCTGATACAGGCGCGGGTGGGTCGATATCTCGTACGGCGTGCCGAGGTTCGACTCGTACCACTCGACGACGATGTTCTGGCCGTCGGGGTTGAGCGACGGCCACAGCACCAGGATCACGTTTTCCAGAATGGCGGCGATCTCGGGGTCGCCTTCGCCGGTGAGCAGGTCGTAGGCGAGCTGTATGGTGTGCTGCGCGCCGGCCACCTCGGAAGCGTGCAGGCCGCCGCTGATATCGACGATCGGCTTGCCCCGGCGAGCCAGGTCGCGGGCCTCTTCGTCGGTGAGGTTCCCCGGGTGGGCGAGCTGTTGGGCGATCTGGCGATGGCGCTCCAGGTCGGCGAGGTTTGCCGGGTCGGAGATCAGCGCCACGTACCACGGGCGACCTTCGGAGGTGCGACCGACCTCGATGAGCGTCAGCTTGTCGGTGGCCCCGTCGAGGCGCTCGAAATACGCGATCGACTCGTCGTAGGTGGCGAGCTCGAGGTCGGCGCCGACCGCAAAGCCGAGGACCGACTCCGGTGTCGGGATGGCGCCCTGCGCGGCGGCCGGCGAACGGAGGGGCGGACCGTAGGGCGGGGCGGGGGAACGAGCCTCGACAAACGCTGGTATGGCGCTGGCGAAGACGACGAAACAGAGGACGAGGGTGCTCACGGCGGCTCTTGGGTGCATGCGCGGACTTTAACGTCGGCAACACGGCGGAACAACATTCCGTTGTCGAGTTGTGCCCGGCTCAGTATGATCCGCTCCGACCCGATCGTTGTCCCGCCGGAGAGACGTCATGAAGCGAGCTCGAATCATCGTTGCTGTTTTCCTCATCGCTGTCGCCGTCGTTGCAGGCGCCGCGACAACGCAACCCGCTGTCGCCGAAGGTCAGCCGGGCCTGCTTCAATTCGGTGGCGGGCGCGGCGGCCAGACGCCGGAGTTCGGTCCGGCCAATGGTTCGCTCGTCATCGTTGGTGGCGCCATGCGCGATCCGGCGATCCGGCAACGGTTCATCGATCTCGCCGGCGGACCCGACGCCCCCATCGTCGTCGTGCCGACGGCCGGAGGAGGCGAGGAATACGACGAGTGGAGCTCGGGATTGCAGGGCTGGAAGCGCGCCGGCGTCACCGACATCGTCGTCTTGCACACCAAGGACCGCGCCGTCGCCGACAGCGATGCGTTCATCGAGCCGCTGAAACGGGCCCGCGGCGTGTGGTTCAACGGTGGTCGCCAATGGCATCTGGCTGACTCCTACCTGGACACCAAGACGCACGAGGCGTTCTGGGACGTGCTCGCGCGCGGCGGCGTCATCGGCGGCTCGTCGGCCGGCGCCACGATCCAGGGCGAGTACCTGGCGCGCGGCGATACCAGCACCAACACCATCATGATGGGCGATCACACCGAGGGCCTCGGCTTTCTCAAGGGTACGGCGATCGACCAGCACATACTCATGCGCAACCGCCAGTTCGACCTCATCGAGATCATCGAGCATCGTCCCGAACTGCTGGGGATCGGTCTCGACGAGAACACCGCCATCGTGGTGAGCGGCGATACGTTCGAGGTGATGGGGCAGGGCTATGTGCTCCTTCACGACGCCACCGCTTGGATCGAGGGCGGTCCGGCCGGCGCTGACGGCCCCGCCGGCGGCGGCGGCTCTTTTTACTTCATGGCCCCCGGCGACCGCTTTGACATGCGGACGCGCGAAGCCACCCGCCATGGGCGTCAGAGCCAGGGGAGTCCCATCGATCGGGTAAAGAAGAAGGGCCAGTAACCCCGCAAAGAGTTTCCATAATCATGCGCGCCGTTCGGCGAACCACCGCGCCGACCCAGGCTTGCCCACGGGCGGCATCCGCGCGAACCGCAGGTGAGCGAAGCGACGTTATCCGCAAGATTCCCTGTCTGCACGGCTTTACACGGTGACCGTGCAATATGCATACTCTGTGCATGGCGACCAAAACGATCTCCTTGAAGCTCGCGGCGTACGACAAGCTGCGGACCGCACGGCGTTACCCGCAGGAGTCGTTCAGCGAGGTCGTCATGCGCGCGGCGTGGCCCGAAGACACCGCCAGCGGCGCCGAGCTTCTGGCTCGGTGTCGCCGGCAGGGATCGATTCTGTCGACCGAGGCGCTCGACCAGATCGAACGAATGAAGGTTGCGGACGAGCCGGCAGGGGACAAATGGAACGTCTGATCCTCGAGACGACCTTTCTCATCGACCTCGAGCGCGAGGCGGAGGGAGGCTTGCACGGTCAGGCGGCGCGTTTCTTGGAGGCCAACGGGCGCTCGAACTTCTACATCACGTTCACTATTGCCGGCGAGCTGGCCGCCGGTTCGTCGATGCACCGACGTGACACCTGGGCCCAGCTCATCGGGCCGTTCCACGTGCTGGGGCCCAACGGCGACGTGGAGTGGCACTACGGACGCCTGTTCGGCTACCTGCGCGACATCGAGTCTCTGATCGGCACCAACGACCTGTGGATCGCCGCCACGGCCTTGGCCTACGGCATGCCCCTGGTGACGCGCAACGTGGAGCGCTTCCGGCTCGTCCCCGGGCTCGACGTGGCCGAGTACGGTGGATGAGCGGGTAGATATAGGTAAATAAGGCTAGATAAGGGATTGAAGTAGATGCCGTGCAGGTCAGGGCGGCAGTTGGCGGCTGTGGTCGTCGAGACGGCCGCACCAGTCCACCAATTCCGAGAACGCGGGAGCCTACCGGTTCAACGCCGCCGCCCGCGTTCGCGCTTCCTCGAGCATGGGCTGAAACCGCGGGTCGGCGTCGCCCCAGTACTCCGCGAAGCGTAGGTACTCCTCACGGGCCTCCTCGTTCTGCCCCGTCCGATCCAGCAGCCGCGCCAGCTCCAGAACGAAGCGCGGATCGACGAACGCCGTGTACATGGAGCCCATATCGATCCTCAGGAGGGCGCGGTAGCTTTCGATGGCCGCCTCGAGGCGCCCCTGGGCTACCTGCGCCCGCGCCACCCCGGCCCGCAGCGACGTATTGTTGGAGAG
>CBDUXW010000267.1:0-5199 GCA_965371275.1 uncultured bacterium
CCCTGCTTCCGCAACAGCTTTCTCATCAGCTTACACGCCGCTCTGGTATTGCGTTTTGGCTGTACAAGAAAGTCGAGAACCTCGCCTTCATTATCGACAGCGCGCCACAGCCAATGCCGTTTCCCCCCGATCACGACCACCATTTCATCAAGATGCCAGTAGTCACTCGGCGTCGGTCGCGTGCTACGCAAATTACGGGCGATCGGCCCCCCAAATTTCAGAAACCAGCGCCGTGCAGTCTCGTAGGAAATGTCCAGGCTGCGTTCCGCGAGCAAATCCTCAACATCCCGGTAGCTCAACGTGAAGCGAGCATAGAGCCACACGGCATGGCGGATAACGTCAGGTGGGAAACGGTGGCGCTTGAAGGAAATATTCTGCATCCGGAGATGCTAACCTGTGGAGATGCCCAGGGACCAGTCCAGTTAATGTGACAATGCCCCGCCGCCAGCGCCTCATCGGGATAGACGAAGCAGAAACAGTTCAGTTCCGGATTGACCTGCTCAATCCGTGCCAGCGCATTGGCCGTTACCTCGAGCGCGGAGAGCTTGCGGCTGCGGATCGCCTCGACGATCTCCGCCGCTGACATGTAGGCCAAGTCGAGATCAACCATTGGGAACTCGTGCAGTTCAATCGGGAGCCTTGTCATGTATGGACGCCCAGATACCCTCTCGGTCCGTTGCTAACTGAACCATCGCTCAAGGTTGTGCGCGACGAAGTCGTCGTCGTTGAGATGGGGATAGGCGGCGTGGACGCGATCGATCTCGGCGGCCTGGCCCGGACTCAAGTCCTCCTTGGGATCGAGGCACCAGATGCCCGCTATCAGCCCCTGGCGGCGCAGCACCTCGTGGCAGCCGGCGATGCAACCGCGGAAGTCGTTGGCGACATCGAAGAAGGCGGCGTTGCAGTCGGTGACCTGGGCGTCGAGCGCCAGAAGATCGGAGTCGACCCGGTCTTCGTTGACGGCGCAGTGTATGCGCTCCAGCAGTTCGACGGCGCGCTTCACCCAGACGCACCAGTGACCGAGCAGGCCACCACGGATACGCACCGTCACGGGCCCGCGGTCGCGCATCAGCCGATAGGGGGTCAAGAGGTCGAGCACGATGTGGTCGTCGTTGCCGCTGTAGAGTGCGATGCGCTCTTCGGCACGAGCCTCGACAATGCCGCGCACCGCGTCGAGGGTGCGGTAGCGGTTGAACGGCGCGATCTTGATGGCGACCACGTTATCGATCTCGGCGAAGCGTCGCCAGAAAGCGGGCGACAGCACGATGCCACCGACCGCCGGCTGCAGGTAGAAGCCGACCAGCGGAATCTCTCGGGCCACAACTGCGCAATGCTCGATCAGTTCGTCCTCGCTCGCACCCTGGAAGGCGGCGAGGCTCAACAGGCCGGCGTGATAGCCGAGGCCGACGGCGATGCCGGCCTCCTTCACGGCCTGCTCGGTGCGTCCGACCAGGCCGGCGACGCGAACCAGCGGCCGATCGCTCCAGTCGTCGATGGTCTCGGCGGCGAGCCGCAGAACCGGCTCGTAGAGGCCGGCCTCGCGGATGGCGAACTGGGTGGTGTGAACGCCGACCGCGAGGCCGCCGGCGCCGGCGTCGATGTAGTAGCGGCTGAGCGCCCGCTGGCGCCGCTCGTCGAGCCGCCGTTCGGCGTCGAGCGCCAGCGGGTGCGCCGGAATGACGACACCGCGCGCCAGCGCCGCCTGGACCTCGGCCGGAATGTCACGCCGGTGGAGCCCCATCGTCCCTAACCATCGGGTCTGAGATAGCCGAGGATGACTTCGGTGATGTGCGCCAGCCGGGTCGCCCGCGCGTCCGGCGTATCGAGATCGGCACCGAAAATCGTCGACAGCGTGTGGATGTTCGAGAAGTAGAAGAAGCCTATCCCGGCGATCGAGATGTAGAGCTGCATCGGATTGACATCGGCGCGGAACACGCCCGCGTGCCTGCCACGCTCGAGCAGCTCTTCGATCATCCGCACCAGCAGCGAGTGCTTCTCGCGCACCCGGTCGGAGCGTTTGAGGTGCGCCGCCTTGTGCAGGTTCTCTGTGTTCAGCAGGCGGATGAAGTGCGGGTTCTCGGTGTAGTAGCCGAAGGAGAACTCGATCAACCGTCGCATGCCGGTTTCCGGATCCAGGTCGTCGAGGTGGAGCTCGGCCTCCTTGGCGCGGATGTCGTCGTAGGTGCATTCGAGAACGTGGCGGAACAGGTTCTCCTTGTTTCCGAAGTAGTGATAGATCATCCGCTTGTTGGCGCCCGCACGGCGTGCGATCTCATCGATGCGGGCGCCCGAATAGCCCTTGTCGGAGAACTCGCTGATAGCCGCCTCCAGAATGCGCTCGCGGGTGCGTGCCGGGTCGCGGTACGCGGCGGGACGCGGCGCCTCGGCGAGGTCAGCCGAGCTCGGGGCCGGCGATGGCGAAGATGCGCTTGGGGTCGTCATAAGGCTTGCTCCGCCCCTGGATCATGCGGATGAATGGGAACTGCGGCGCGAAGCCGCAGCGCTTGAGCCAATCCTGCAGTGCGGTGTGCTGAGCGCCGACGTCGATGCAGACCGACCCGTCGAAGGTCGCCAACGCGGCGCGACACAGTGCCGCGGCCGTCGGCGCGTCGTCGGCGACCAGCGGCCCGACCTGGGACGACCAGCAACCGTCGCGGGCGACGACAAAGCCGCGCAACACGCCGTTGCGCTCGGCAACGAACGCGGCGCCCGGCAGACGCCCGAACAGGTTGTCCAGAATGTAGGCCCGGTCGGCGCCGAACGGCGTTCGGTCGTACGCCGCAACGGCGGCGCGGTCGTCGTCGGTCATGGCGCGCACCGCAATACTTGCCTCGGCGTCCTCAAGCGTCACATTCTCGGCGAACAGACGGGTGATGGTGTAGATGTCCTCGAAGCCGAGCGGCAGGTAGACTTCACGCCCCGCGGGCGTCGCGTCGAGCGCTGGGGTGAAGTCGGCATCTCGCAGGCTGTCGATGCAACGCCGCATGAGATGCGTGGCGATGCCGCGGTGGCGGAACTCGTCGGTCACCAGGATCATGGCGATCCAAGCAAAGTCGCCACCATAGGGCACGCCGAGGCCGGAGGCGACGAGGTGGCCCTCGGGAGTGGCAACGCCGAAAGTGTGTCCGGGCTCGATCATCAGCCGCCAGTCGGCTGCAATCTGGTTCCAGCCGGGCTCGCCGGAAAGCACCAGCGCCTGATCGACGGAGTCGGGCGTCAGGCGGCACTCCTCGAGGCCAGCCAGCGCTTTGGACTTGGGCGCCGAGAAGACGCCCGATCGCACCTCGAACTGCGTCGGCTTTCCCAGGCTCGGCATGTCGCGCTCTAGCCAGTCGGCCACCCACTTGATCATAAGTCCGAGCGGAACGCTGGGATAACCGAACAGGGTGCAGGCCTGCGTCGTATTGGCGAGCCATGCCATTTCGGCTTCCTCACCGACGAACTCGAGAGACTTGCCGAGACGCTCGCCGAAGGCCTGGGCCAGAGCGCGGATACTGACCGTCTCGGGCCCGCTTACGTTGAGCGGCGTGGTCGGCGTCGTGCAGTGGGCAAGGCAGCGGAGCGCAATATCGTTAGCGTCTCCCTGCCAGATGACGTTGACGTGCCCCGTCGAGACGTCCACCGGCTCGCCGGCCAGCACTTTGCCGGCAACGTCGTGCAGCACGCCATAGCGCAGGTCGATGGCGTAGTTGAGTCGGATCAGCCGCCCCGACGTGCCGTGGCGTCGCGAGAAGTATTCGAACATCCGCTCGCGACCGACGCAGGAATTGGCGTATTCGCCCGGCGGGGGCATCGGCGGCATCTCCTCGGTAGCGCCCTGGTGGCGGACGTCGACGAAGGGATAGACGCAGCCGGTCGAGAACGCGACGATGCGCGATCCTCGGAAGGTATCGGCGACCATGCCCGGCACGTAGACGTTCATCGCCCAGGTCAGGTGGTCCTCGCCGAGCGCGCCGAATTTGCGTCCGGCCATGAAGACCACGTTCTCGAACTTGGGCAGGCGGGCGAGCGCTTCGCGGTCGAGCAGGTCGCACTCGATGGTCTCGACGTCCCACGCCGCGAGCTTGTCACGAACTGCCGGGTCGCTGAATCTGGCCACGCCAACGACGCGCTTGTCGGGCGCGGCGCGCTTGGCGAGACCGGCGAGCGTTGGGCCCATCTTGCCGCCCACGCCAAGCACCAGGATGTCGCCGCTAACGCCGGCCAGCGTCTCGACCAGCGCCGGCGACGGCGTCGTCATGTACTCCTCGAGCTCCGCCTCGTCTGCGAAGCTCGTGGGAAGGGCGTGTGGCGCGTTCATGGCGCGCGCTCCCAGGCTATCGCCCGATGGCCGACTATTTGATCAGCTCGGGGCGGCGGTCGGTCTTGTACGTGGCGATGCTGGTCCAGCGGTCGAGATCCTCCTGGGCGATGTCGATCCGCGCCACGGCAACGCCTTCGCCTTCGGGCAGCGAGGCCAGCACCTTGCCCGACGGCCCGGTGACACATGAGTGGCCAAAGCTGGTGAATCGCAGCTCCGGCGTTGCGTTCTCGTCGCCCACGCGGTTGGCCATGGCGATGAACGTCAGGTTTTCGAGCGAGCGCGTCGAGACCAACCCCTGAGTGATCTCCCCCGACCAGCCCCAGAAGCCGCGCTGGTAGGCGTCGGTGATCCAGTCGGTGCTGTTGATGATGATGTCGGCTCCCATGTCGACGATGTGGCGGATGTAGTCGGGGAACATCAGATCGTAGCAGATGGTCATGCCGATCTTGCCGATCGGCGTGTCGACCACCACCGGCCGGTCGCCGGCCTGGCAGACCTCGCGCTCGCCGGCAAACAGGTGGGCCTTGTCGTAAACCGCCAGCTGACGCCCGTCGGGGCCGTAGAGGAGCTGCGAGTTGTAGGTGCCGTTGTCCTTGCGCGTGTACGCGCCGACCGCCATGTACAGCTTGTTCTCGCGCGCGATGTTGCCGAGCCGATTTGCCGTCGGCCCGTCGGTCGGCTCGGCCATATCGTCGAGCCGGCTGCCGAGGAAATAGCCGGTGGTCGCACACTCGGGAAACACCACGATCTGAACGCCGAGCTCGCCGGCGAGCCGCGCGAAGCGCTCGATCTTGTCGAGATTTTTCGCGGTATCGCCCAGGTGGCAGTCCATCTGGACGACGCCGATGTTCCATTTCACGCCCGCCATGGTTCAAGCCTCCCTCGATTGCGGTGAT
>CBDUXW010000268.1:0-5150 GCA_965371275.1 uncultured bacterium
ATCCCCGACGACGGCAGCCGCTGTTTCGCTGCGCACCGCGGCTGCCGAGCCGCAGGCCGTTCCGGTGTCGTACCAGGCACAGAACCAGGCTATCGGCCGGTACTGCTTCCGGTGCCACAACGACAAGGACCTCACGGGCGGCCTGACGCTCGAGTCATTCGATGTAGCGCGAGCCTACGAGGACGCCGAGATCGCCGAGAAAGTGATTCGCAAGCTGCGCGCCGGCATGATGCCGAAGCAGGAGGCGCAGCAGCCGGATGCGGCAACGGTGGCGGCTCTCGTCGAGGCGCTCGAGACCAACATCGACGACGCGTGGTTCGCCGATCCCAATCCCGGCCACCGTACATTCCAGCGGCTGAATCAAGCCGAATATGTCGCCTCCGTGCGTGATCTGCTGGGAATCACGATCGACGTCAACACGTTCCTGCCGCCCGACACGATCAGCGCCAATTTCGACAACATCGCCGACGTTCAGATGCCTTCGGCAACGCTGATGGAGGGCTATTTGCGAGCCGCCGGGCACGTCAGCCGCGTGGCGGTGGGCGATCCCAACGCCGACGCGAGCTCGACGTCGTACAACGTGCCGCGTACGCAGTCGCAAAAGGAACGCGTCGAAGGTGCCCCTATCGGTACGCGCGGCGGTATCGCGGTGGTGCACAATTTTCCGGCCGACGGTACCTACGAGTTTCGGTTGTTGATGCACGGCGAACCCACCGGTTTTCTTTTCGGGCGGCCGATTCGCAACGAGAAGATGGAAGTCGCGATCGATGGTGAGCGAGTTGCCCTGATCGAGATCGACCGTTGGATGAGTGAATCAGACCCTGCCGGGCTGACCATCGCGACCGACCCCATCTACGTGCGCGCCGGTGCCCACAACGTAGCCGCGACGTTCATTCAGCAGTTCGAAGGCATCGAAGACGATCTGATCAAGCCGATCGACAACACCCTGGCCGATACGCAGATCGGTGTCGGCTACGGCGTCACGACGTTGCCGCACTTGCGTGATCTCGCCATTGTCGGCCCGTTCGACGTTACCGGCATCTCCGACAACCCGACGCGGCAGCGGATCTTCACCTGCCGTCCGACCTCTGCAGAAGAGGAAGCTCCCTGCGCCGCGAGCATCGTTGGGCGCCTTGCGGCGCAGGCCTATCGCCGACCTCTCAAGGACGGCGATGTCGACGGCCTCATGGCTTTTTACAATCAGGGCGCGGCGTTCGGCGGCTTCGAGGGTGGCATTCGTACGGCGCTGCAGGCGATCCTGGCCAGCCCGCATTTCGTGTTCCGATTCGAGGAGGCCCCGGCCGACGTCCGCCCCGGTGAAGTGTACGGAATCAGCGATATCGACCTCGCCTCGCGCCTGTCGTTTTTCCTTTGGGGAACGCCTCCGGATGCCGAGCTGATCGATCTGGCGGGCCGCCGCGAGCTGTCCGATCCGCACACGATCGACGCCCAGGTGCGACGCATGCTGGTGGATCCGCGCGCCGAAGCGTTGGCTACGCGTTTCGCCGCTCAGTGGCTGCGCCTCCAAGACCTCGAGAAGGTCCACCCCGACGCCCTTGATTACCCGTATTACGATCACATACTCGCCGATGCCATGTATCGCGAGACGGAGCTTCTGTTCGCGCATATCGTGGCCGAGGATCGCAGCGTTTTGGAGCTGCTTACCGCCGACTACACGTTCGTCAACGAACGTCTGGCGCGTCACTACGGCATTCCGAACGTCAACGGCACGGAGTTTCGCAAGGTCCCGTATCCCGACGACAAGCGGCGCGGCATCCTGGGGCACGGCAGCATCTTGACGATGACGTCGCACGGCAATCGCACCTCGCCCGTGTTGCGCGGCAAGTGGATCATGGAGGTGGTGCTCGGTAGCCCGCCGCCGCCGCCGCCGCCGAACGTTCCCGACCTCGAGGAAGCCGGCGACGCCGCCGACGGCAGATTCCTGTCGGTTGCCGAGCAGATGGCCATGCACCGCGCCAGCCCGGCGTGCAGCTCGTGCCACAACGTCATCGATCCGATCGGTCTGGCGCTCGACAACTTCGATGTCACGGGGGCGTGGCGGATCAAGGATCGCGGTGCGCCGGTGGACGCGTCGGGCATGCTCTACGACGGAACCCCAATCAACGGCCCCAATGACCTGCGCACGGCGATTTTGCGGCGCTCCAATGTGGTGATCACCAACTTTACGGAAGCGCTCATGTCGTACGCTCTGGGCCGTAGGGTCGAGTACTACGATATGCCGGCGATCCGCGAAATCGTCGGTAACGCTGAAGACAACGATTTTCGGATCTCCTCGTTCGTGCTCGGCATCGCCAACAGTGCGGCGTTCCGTATGGCGCGGACGGAGACTACGATAGAGGAAGCCAACCCAGGGGGGCAGTAAGCTACACGCGGTAACAAGCTGGAGCCGTACCGCGACTACCCAGATGACGAACCGGAGGGCCAGGCCTTGTACATAACGAAAAAGCACATTTCTCGCCGCACCGTCCTACGCGGTCTGGGTGCCGGCATGGCGGTGCCGTTCCTGGATGCGATGGTTCCGGCGAGCACGGCGTTGGCCGCGACATCGGCAGGCCGAGCCGCCGACCGGACGCGGCTGGTTTGCATCGAGCAGGTGCACGGAGCCGGCGGTTGCAGCGAGCTGGGCGAGTCGTTGGGTCTCTGGCACCCCACTGAAGTGGGTCGCAACTTCGACCTTTCGACGGGCAGCTTGAGCCCTCTGGAACGTTACCGTGACTACCTGACGATCGTCAGCAACACCGACGCCAAGATGGCCGAGGCGTTCATTCCGGAAGAGATCGGCGGTGATCATTTCCGTTCGAGCGCGGTTTTTCTGACCCAGGCCCGGCCCAAGCTCACCGAGGGATCCGACGTCCGCGTCGGCACGTCGATGGACCAGCTCTACGTGCAGCGGTTCGGTCAGGACACGCCGATTCCGTCGATGCAGCTGAGTATCGAGCCGGTCGACCAGTCGGGCGGCTGCGCCTACGGTTACGCCTGCGTCTACACCGATACGATCAGCTGGGCGGCGCCGGAAGTGCCCCTGCCGATGGTGCGTGACCCGCGGGCAGTGTTCGAGCTGCTATTCGGCGCCGGCGGTACGCCCGAGCAGCGGGCGGCACGCCGCGCCACGGACCGCAGCATCCTCGATTGGATGATGGAGGAAATGACCGGTCTGCGCAGCAAGCTCGGCCCGGAAGACCAGCGCCGCCTCGACCAGTACACCGACAATGTGCGTGAGATCGAGCAGCGCATCCAGCGCATCGAGGAACGCAACGCGAGCGGCGACGAACGCGAGCTGCCGACGGCTCCGGCGGGGGTGCCCGATTCGTTCGAGGAGCACGTCAAGCTGATGTTCGACCTGCAGCTCCTGGCCTTCGCCTCCGACACGACGCGCGTGTTCTCGTTCAAGATCGGCCGCGACGGGTCGGGCAGGGTGTATCCGGACAGCGGTGTCGATGCCGGATTCCACAATGCGTCGCACCATGGCGAGCGCGAGCAGCGCATCAAGGACTTCGCCAAGATCAACGAGTACCACGTGTCGCTGCTTCCGTATTTCCTGGAGAAGCTGGAAAACACGATGGAGGGCGACTCCAGCCTCCTGGACAAGACGTTGATCGTTTACGGTTCGCCGATGGCCGACAGCAACCTCCACAACCATCGCCGTTGCCCGCTGATTCTGCTGGGCGGCGCCAACGGCCAGTTGGACGGCGGCGTTCACATCCGCGCCCACGACGGCGAGCCCATGGCCAACGTCATGCTGAGCTTGCTGCACAAGCTCGGCATGAACGACATAGAGAGCTTCGGCGACAGTACGGGCGAATTTTCGCTCGCGGCGCCGCACACAGAAACTGTCAGCCCCTGACCCGAGAGGTGGGCGATGCGTAATCATGTGCACCTGAGCGTGCTCGGTGCGGTATTCCTGTTGCTCCTCGCGGCGGTTGCGGCGCCGGGATCCCCGAACGCCGAATCGCCGGTTGCCGACGCCGCCATGCGCGGCGATGTCGATACCGTGCGGGTGTTGCTGCGCGACGGCGTCGACGTGAACGCGGCACAGGGCGACGGAATGACCGCGTTGCATTGGTCGGCGATCACCGGCGACGTCGGGCTGATGCAGGTTCTCCTGTACGCCGGCGCCAACGTCGACTCCACCACCCGCGTGGGCAGCTACACACCGCTGCATCTGGCGAGCAAGGAAGGCCGCGGCGCCGTAGTTGCGGTCTTGCTCGACGCCGGCAGCGACCACGCCGCAATCACCGACACGGGCCTGAGCCCGCTGCATTTCGCTGCTGATGCCGGCGACGCGGAAGCTGTGCGCGCGTTGGCTGAGCACGGCGCCGACATCGACGTCAGGGACGAAACTCACGGGCGCACACCGCTGATCTTCGCCACCAGCCGCAACCGTCTGGGGACGATGGAAGTCCTGATCGCGGAAGGCGCCGACGTGTACTCGGCGACCAAACTGATCGACTACCCGGCGCGGTCGCGCCAGGACAACCTCGACAGGCAAACACGGCAGCGGATCGTCGATGCGGCCAAGCCTCCTTCTGCGGGAGGACGCGGTGGCCGACCACAGCAGGCGGGGCTGCAGTTCGATCCCGCCAACGCGCCGACGACGAATGACACGCCGGACCCGGACCCGTCGGCGGCGCGCGGCGGACGGGGCGCGGCGCAAGCCGATCCGCCCGACCCGGATACGCCTCCGGACGGTAGTGCCCAGGCCGATCCCCCCGATCCGGATACGCCTCCAGGCCAGCCTGACGGCGCCGACCCGGCCGACCCGGTCGACCCGCCCTCCGGGGCGGACATCCCCGACCCGGATGACCCCGCCGGTACGCCGCGCACCGGCGCTGCCGATCCGAGCGCCTTTCGCGGCCTGTCGACCACCGACCAGATCGGCAAGCAGGGCGGCTTCGCGGCGATTCACTACGCGGCGCGCGAAGGGTTTGCAGACGCGGCGTTCATACTGCTGGATGCCGGTACCGACATCGACTTGATGACCAACGGCGACAAGTCCACGCCGATGGTGGTTGCCGTCATCAACGGCAACTTCGACCTGGCGATGGAGCTCCTGGCGCGCGGCGCCGATCCGAATCTGGTCAGCGAGGACGGCGCCGGACCGTTGTTTGCCGCGATCAACAGCGAGTGGC
>CBDUXW010000269.1:0-5146 GCA_965371275.1 uncultured bacterium
GACGTTGGGGCCGCGGGGCCGCAACGTGGTGCTGGGCAAGAAGTGGGGCAGCCCGGTGATCACCAAGGACGGCGTGACGGTTGCCAAGGAAATCGAGCTTCCCGACGCGAAGCACGAGATGGGCGCTCGCATGGTGCGTGAGGTTGCCAGCAAGACGTCCGACGTCGCCGGCGACGGCACCACCACGGCGACTATTCTGGCGGAGTCGATTTACCGCGAGGGCGTCAAGAACGTCGTCGCCGGCGCCAATCCCATGTCGCTGAAGCGCGGTATCGATGCGGCCGTGAAGGCCGTCGTGGCCCACATCGCCAAGCTCGCCAAGCCGGTGAAGGGCAAGGAAGACATCCAGCAGGTGGCGACGATTTCCGCCAACGGCGACACGGTGATCGGCGAGATGATCGCTGAAGCGATGGAGACCGTCGGGCGCGACGGCGTCATTACCGTCGAGGAAGCGCGTTCGACCGACTCGTCGCTCGAGGTCGTCGAGGGTATGCAATTCGATCGCGGCTATCTGTCGCCCTACTTCGTTACTGACCCCAAGAGCATGGAGGTCGAGCTCGAAGATCCCCTGATCCTCATCCACGAAAAGAAGGTCTCGGCGCTCAACGACCTGCTGCCCCTGCTCGAGCAGGTAGCGCGGGCGGGACGTCCGTTGCTGATCTTGGCCGAGGACGTCGACGGCGAGGCTCTGGCGACGATGGTGGTCAACAAGATGCGCGGCACGCTCAAGGGCGCCGCGGTGAAGGCGCCGGGCTACGGTGATCGCCGCAAGGCGATGCTGGAGGACATCGGTGTGCTCACCGGCGGCACGTGCATCACCGAAGATCTCGGCATCAAGCTCGAGAACGTCAAGCTGGATGATCTCGGTACTGCCAAGAAGGTCACGATCAGCAAGGACAACACGACCATCGTCGAGGGTGCCGGCAGCGCCAGCGACATCAAGGGGCGGATCGACCAGATTCGCGCCCAGATCGAGAACACCAGCTCCGACTACGATCGCGAAAAGCTCGAAGAGCGGCTGGCCAAGCTGGCCGGCGGCGTCGCGGTGATCAACGTAGGCGCTGCGACCGAGACCGAGATGAAGGAAAAGAAAGCTCGCGTCGAGGACGCCATGCACGCGACGCGTGCGGCTGTCGAAGAAGGCGTCGTTCCGGGTGGCGGTGTGGCTTTTCTGCGCTGTCTCGGCGCGATCGACGGGCTGACGCTCGACGAGGAGGAGCAGGTCGGCGCCAACATCGTGCGCCGGGCGCTCGAGATGCCGCTGCGCACGCTGTCCGACAACGCCGGGCTCGAGGGCGCGATCGTGTGCCAGAAGGTGCTCGACGGCAAGGGCGCGTACGGTCTCAACGTCGAGACCGGCGAGTACGAGGACCTGGTCAAGGCCGGTGTCATCGATCCCGCCAAGGTCACCCGCGCGGCACTGCAGAATGCGGCGTCCGTTTCCGGCCTGTTGCTCACCACTGAGGCTCTCATCGTCGAGATCCCGGAGGAAGGCAACGGCGCCGGCATGCCCGGCATGCCCCCCGGGGGCGGTGACATGGGCATGGGCGGCATGGGTGGTATGGGCGGCATGGGCGGTTTCTAGACACCCGCCGCACCACGGCGAAAACATGAAGGGCCGGCCTTCGGGCCGGCCCTTTTTTCGTTGGCGCAGGTGCGCAGGTGCGTTGTGTCAGCGTTGCCGCGTCAGGAAACTGCCGGGAGTCTCACCGGTCAGCTCGCCGTCCTGCAGCACGGCCACTCCGCTCACCAGCACGTGAAGCACGCCTTCGGCGAACAGATGCGGCTCGTCCCACGTCGAGCGGTCGATGATGGTCTCCGGATCGAAGATGGTGATGTCGGCGACGTACCCCTCGGCGATCAGGCCGCGATCGAGGAGACCGATGTACGCTGCCGGCAGAGACGTCATCTTGCGCACTGCGTCCGCGAGCGGCAGTACCTCCCACTCGCGCACGTAGCGGCCGAGGACACGGGGGAAAGTGCCGGTAGAACGGGGATGGCCGCGCGGTGTCCGGCCGTCGGAGTAGCCACCGTCGGAGGCGATCATGTTCCACGGTTGCTGCATCAGCAGCCGGACGTCGGCCTCTTTGATTGCGCCTAGCGTGATACCGACCGGATCTTCCGCTCCGAGAATGAGCTCAGCGACGAGGTCGAACGGATCCTGTCCGCGCTCCTCGGCGAGCTCCGAAAGATAGCTGCCGACCAGTTCCGGGTAGTCGCTGCTGGACGTAATCCGCATGCTCGAGTAGCCCGTCGCCTTGAGCCACGCGAAACCACCGTCGACGCCGTTTTCGCTGCTTTCCTTGAGTCGGGTCCGCGTCTGCTGGTCGGCGAGGGCGTCGGCAAGGTTCAACTCCTCTACGCGGCGTAGCTCGGGGGGCAACACGATGATTCCCCGCAGCGTCGCGGTGGCGGCGCCGTCGTACGGGTACTGGTCGGACACTACGGTTTCGCCACGCGCCCGCGCTTCGTCGACCATGGCGATGACGTCGGCAATGGCGCCTTCGTTGTGCAGACCCACGGCTTTGAGGTGTCCCAGCTTCGCCGGAATCCCGGCGCTGCGACCGATCTCGATGACCTCGAGGTCGGAGCCCAGCAGGTCATGTACAGGGTTGCGTACGTGGGAGTCGTAGATACCGTTGAAGGGTTCGACCACCTTGGCCAGTTCGATGACCTCGCTGGTTTCGGAGAACATGCCGGGCTCGTACATGAGCCCCGTCGACAGGCCGACGGCGCCCATCTCCATGCCGGCGCGCACCATCCCCTTCATCTGCTCGAGCTCGTCGGGGCTCGGCGCCCGTTGGTCATTCCCCATCACGGCCCGGCGAACGGCGTTGTGGCCGACGTATACGGCGGCGTTGGTGCCGGCGCCGTTGGTGCCCCACGAGTCGATGACCTGGGCGATGTTCTCGGGCGAAAAGCCGCCGTCGGGACCTCCCACTACCGTCGTTACGCCCATGCGCACGACGCCCTCGTTGAAGCGCTGCTCGAGTTGCCCGGCGACCGCCGGTAACGTGTGGCTGTGGACGTCGATGAAGCCGGGCGTCACGACCATGCCCTCGGCGTCGATGGTTCGTGTCGCCACAGCGCCGCGCGTATCGCCGACGAAGACGATTCGATCGCCGTCGATGCCGACGTCAGCGGCGCGGCCCGGTTCGCCGCTGCCGTCGACCACGGTGCCGTTGACGATCAGCAGGTCGAAAGGACCGGGCTGCGGTCCGCAGGCGCCGGCGACGATACACGACAAGAGCAACACGAAAACAACACACCTGGCGGGGTGCGGGGACACGGTGAGAGGGGCCCTCATCGACGCGGCTGCACGATCCACGCGATCAGAATGCCGAGCGCGTACAGCCCCAGCATCGGCGTCGCCAGGATTGTCTGCGTCGCCATGTCGGGGGTCGGCGTGACCACCGCCGCGATGATGAAGATGGCCAGGATTGCGTAGCGGAAGCCGCGCAGCATCATGCCGGCGGTGAGGATGCCCATACGGGCGAGGAAGAACACGACCACAGGCCACTCGAACACGAGCGCGCAGCCGATCAGCGTGCGCATCAAGAAGCCGAACAGCGCGTTGGCCGACAGAAGAGGAACGAAGTCTCTTCCCAACGCGATGAAAAAGCTCGCCATCACCGGAAACAGAACCAGATAGCCGAACGCGCCGCCGCCGAGAAAGAACAAGACCGACGCACCGATCACCGGCACGGCGTAGAAGCGTTCCTTCGAGTACAGTCCCGGCGCCACGAACAGCCACATCTGGGAAATGAGGACCGGCGACGCCACGAACAAGCCGCCGGTTGCGGCGACCTTCAAGTAGACGATGAACGCCTCCGTGAGCGAGAGGATCGTCAGGCGAGGATCTTCGATGGTGGGACTGGCCTCCAGCACGCGGGTTACGGGCAGCGCCAATAGCTGGAAGATTCGCTCGGAGACAAACCAGCAGATGATGGCGCCGATCAGCAGGGAGCCGACGGCGACGAACAGGCGGTAGCGGAGCTCAGTCAGGTGCTCCAGCAGCGACATCTCTGATAGAGGCTCGCGGCCGAGGCCTGCGTCGTCGGGGGAGGAATCGACGGGGGTGTCGACCGTACTCATCGTCGGTTCACTGGAGCAGGCGCGGGAGCCTCGCGTCGACGCCGCCTAGCTGGCGTCGTCGGAGCCGCCGATCTGGTTGGAGTTGCTGCGGTCGTCGACCTCGAGCTCCTCTTCGAGGGAGCGTTTCAGGTCGTTGGAGGCGCGCTTGAACTCGGACAGACCTTTGCCGATGGTTCTGCCGAGCTCGGGGAGCTTGCGGGGTCCGAAGATCAACAGGGCGATCACCATGATGACCAGCAGCTCGGTACCGCCGATCGAGCCGAACATCGGTCCTCCATATCCAAGGTATTGGCAAGCCCGGCACGGACCCACCTGTGGGAATGATACGCGCCTGTCGTGTGTATGGCCAATGCTGGTGACGCGGCAGTGTGCCAAAAACTCCCCGCGGCGCCCGTAACGACAGCCGCCGGAAGTGGCTCGGCGCCGTGCCGTCAGTACCGTTCACGCTCGAACGCCGCCTTGATCTGCTCGCGGTCGGCGCCGCTACCGAGCAGCAGCATCAACAGCAGCCGGGCCTTGGGCCCGGGCAGGTGGTCGGCGAAAATCACTCCGTGCTCCTGCAGTGTTGCCGCGCCCCCATCATAGCCGTACATCGGTGCAGCCCGGCCGCGTATGCAGCGGGTTGTCATGATGACCGGGATTACCGGGGCGGCCTCGCATACGGCCGCGGCCAATCCCGGAGTCACGTTGCCGCGCCCCATGCCCTCGATCACGAGGCCCTTGGTGCCGGCGGCGCGGCCGGCCTCGACATGGCGGCCATCGGCGCCGACGACAGCCTTGATAAGGTCGACGTTGGTCTCGATCGTGTCGCCGGCGAAGCGCGGCAATCTTGCCTCGGCAGGGTCGGAAAAAAATACTACGTTGCCGCGATCGACCACGCCGATCGGCCCCGTTTGCGGGCTGGCGAAGGAGTCGTACGACTCGGCATGCACCTTCACGACGTCGGCTGCGGCGTGAATGGAATCGGCCATCACGACCATCGTGCCGCGGCCGCGGGCGTCGGGGTTGGTCGCCACCAGGGCCGCCGCGAGAACGTTGGCGGGACCGTCCC
>CBDUXW010000270.1:0-5136 GCA_965371275.1 uncultured bacterium
CGTTGCGGGGTTACTCCGAGCGCGTCGACAGGCAAGCGATATACCTGAGGATCCGGCTTGTAGGCCCCGGCTTGTTCGGCCGAGAAGATGTGCTCGAACGGCAGTCGGTTGTGGGCCACGAGCGCCGCCAGCATGTCGGTATCGCCGTTGGACAAAACGGCGAGCTCGAAGCCGCGGCCGCTGATCTCGTCGAGGACGGAGCGCGCCTCGTGCCACAAGTCGAGCTGATTCCAGGCGTCGACGAGCTCGTCGCGCGTCACGTCATCGGCTTCGATGGAAGCCTTGCCGAGCGTGTGGTCCAGACTGCGCCTTGTTACCTGTCGAAACGACACCCTGCCTGCACCCAGCGAGTTGCTGATCTGCGCGTACTCCATTTGCTTGGCACGCCACTTGCCGAGCAAGGCGCACGCCGACGGGCCGTCGCCGTCGACGAGGGGACCGAGCTTCGACACCAGGCTGCGCTCGAGATCGGCCAACGCCGCGTAGGCGTCGAAGGTGATCAACTGATAGGGGTGATTCGACATGTGTCAGCCTGCCTCGTGTGCGGTGCGCCCGCTTACACCTTCACCGGTTGAACGGTTCACGGCTCAGTTGCGGTCCGGCACACGATTGCCGGCAATCCACACCGATTCGATGCTGCGCGTGTTAGCGATGTCGTCGAGTGGATTATCCGTTACCACGACGAAGTCCGCCCACCTTCCCGGCTCGAGGGTGCCGATGTCGTCGCGCCCCAGGCAGGCGGCCGCGTCGCCGGTGGCGGCGACGAGGATTTGCATGGTGGTCAGACCGGCCTCGGCCATGAGCGCCAGTTCCATGTGCTCGAAGTAGCCCTGGAAACGCGCCGGGGGCCCGGAGTCGGTGCCCATGGCGACGGTCGCGCCGCCATCGGCGACCGCCTTGAGGTTGGCCAGGGCGACACGGAGCGCCTCTTTGTAGGCCTGAGCGCTGCGGCTGTTGCGCATGCGCTCCTGGCGCTCGGGTTGCTCGAGCGTCGCCAGGATTTCCGGGTCGGCCTCGGCCAGGAAGAACGGGTCATCGAAAAAATCGGGCCGGTCTTCGTACACGAATGTCGAGATCTCGCGCGTCAGCGTCGGGCAGTAGCAGACGTCGTTCTCGATCAGCAGATCTATGAGCTCCTGGTCGACAGGTTGATCGCGGACGCTGTGGGCGACGAAGTCCGTGCCGGCGCTCAACAGCCCCTTGGCGTCCTCCAGGTAGTAAAGATGGCTGGCCAGCGGGATGTCGTTGGCGTGCGCCGTGTCAATCACCGCCTGGTAGACCGCCGGCGACATCTTGGCGCCGGTACCGAGGTTGTCGTCGACGCGGATCTTGATGAAGTCCGGGTTCATCGCCGCGATCTCATTGACCTGTGCGGTGACCTCTTCGGGAGTAGCTCCGGCGACCACCGGACCGGCGAACAACAACCGGGCGCGATCGACATCTTCATCTTCGGCATCACGGATGCCGGCGGCGACGGCCTCGTCTCCGCCGAGACTGTTGACCGTCGTGATGCCGTAGCGCGCGTACAGCGCCAGATGATCGACGATGTTCTGCTCGGAGTAGTTGCCGCCCTGCAGGCCCACCGTGTCGCCGACGTGGCCGTGCGTGTTGATGAGGCCCGGAAAGATCGTGCGCCCCGACACGTCGACCTGCTCGGCGCCGTCCGGAATCTGCACCGCGCCGACGGCCTCGATGCGACCGTCGCGAACCACGAGAACGCCGTTCTCTATCGGATCGGCGCCGGTCCCGTCGATGATCCGAGCGCCGACGAAAGCGGTCGCCCCGGCGCCGTCCGTAACTGTGGCGGCGACCGGGGGTCCGCCGGAGGTGCAGGCAGCGGCTACCAAGATGCCGGTCAACATGGCGCCGCTCATGAGCTTGTGCATCGCAAATTCCTCGTCGGAGTGTGTCAGGTTGCCGGACTCACGGATCGTGTGCCGAGTGCCGAACATACTGCATCGCCGCGCGCCGCTAAACCGCAGGCAATGGGTCGCCGGTGCTTGCCGGGCTGTACAACCCTGCGCCGGCGGTGCCGTGGCGGCCGTTCAGCGAATCGCGACCGCCAAGGTGTCGTGATGCCGTGCGATCAGCGAGCGCAGGTATGAGCCGATGTAGGCGCCGCCCTCGAATCCCGCCGCTCGGGCAGCCTCCTCGCGGAGGTCTGCGGGGATGTCGGCGCTTTCGGCGTATTGCTTTATGTCCGTGTAGAAGCCGAGCGTGAACAGGTCCCAAGCGGCGCCGCCGGCGCGCGTGAAGATGACGTTCTGCTGGCGGCCTATTCGCCGCAGATAGTCGTTCTCCATGCGGCGTTGCTCGAGTAGCTCGGTGCGCTTGTCGGCGAGCGCCAGGAAAATCTCGACGTGGAAGAAGTCCATGTCCTCGAAGCGATCTGAAAGGACCTCGGGCGAAGGCCCCCACACGAACCATTCCTCCTGCCAGGCGATATGCGGGGCGATTGCCCGCTCGAATTCAGTCTCCGACATTCCCGACGTTCCATAGGCGCGCTCCCGCCCGACCACGGCATCGGGTGAGTAGTACTCCTCGAAGCTCAACATCGGCGCCAGCAGCATCAGGTCCCATTGGTCGCCCTGACTGTGCCGCATCCAGAACGGCCCGGCCTCGCTGAACGACGCGTACGTGGGCATGCGTTGCTGCATTAGATCGATGACGGTGAGCAAGCTTCCCGGAGCAGCCCGCAGCATGAGCGCTTTGTACAGGTAATTGCCCTCGAGCGCGCCGTCTAACCGTTGCTCGACAGGCGCAACGGCACTGCGTAACTCGGTGGCGCCCGCAGCACCGGCCGTGGAGTCGGCCGCTACCCAGCCGCTCGTCAACACGACGAGGCTTGCGCACACGATGCTCGCGTAGACGCCGCGCGGGTGCTTCGCCGGCAGGTGGTCGTTGCTTCCGGATTCGATGGATATCGCCATCAGGTTCCTCTCCTTGCGCCGCCGCAAACGTGCGGCACGGGCGGGTCCGGCGGACACGATGCCGGTCGATTTCAATGTTTCGTGGGTGATGATGTCATCGTCGCAGCTCATCGAGGCGCTCGAGCGTGGCCTTGATATCTTCGCCGGTCGTGCGCGGGTTGATGCAACACATGCGCAGTGCCGTCGTGCCGCGCAGCACGGTGGATGTGACCATCGCGAAGCCGTCTTCGAGCGACGCCGCCACCAGCGATTGATTGAGACGGTTGATATCGCTCTCGCTCATCCCGCCCGGAACGCAGCGGAACGCGACGATGCCCATCTGCGGGGGTGAAACGAGCTCCCATTCGGGCATTTCGCTGATGTGCGCGGCCGCCGACTCGGCGAGCTCGAAGCCGCGATCTATGGCGTCGGCGAGGGCGTCGGAGCCGAATGTCTTGAGCGACATCCACAGCTTCAGCGCGCGCGCCGCGCGGGTGAGTTGAACGCCGCGCTCGAACATGTTGATCTCGTCATCGTCGCTGGTGGCGTCCTCGAGATAGGCGGGAATCAGCGAAAACGTTTGCTCGAGCCAATCCTCGTCGCGGAACAGCACGCAGCCGATCTCGAACGGCTGGAACAGCCACTTGTGCGGGTCGAGTGTCAGCGAGTCGACCTCGCCGAGGCCGGCCAGCAGGTCCTCGCGACGGCTGCTGAACGCGGCGGCGGCGCCGTACGCGCCGTCGGCGTGCAGCCACATGTTTTCCGCCCGGCACAGTGAGGCGAGCTCGGGGAGCGGGTCTACGGCGCCGGTATTGGTTGAGCCGGGTGTGGCGATGACGCAGAAGGGTCGTGCCCCCGCGGCCCGGTCCTCGGCGATCGCGGCCCGCAGGCGGGCCACATCGAAGCGGAATTGGTGGTCGGTCTCGAGTGTCCGCAACTGGCTCTTGTCGAATCCCAGCAAACCGAGGCCGCGCTCGATCGAAGAATGTGTCTGATCCGACGTGTAGACCACGGCGCCGTTCATGTCGCCGTCGAGGTGAACCCGGCGGGCAACAGCGAGAGCCGCGATATTTGCCGCCGACCCCCCGCTCACGAATATGCCTCCAGCCGTCTCCGGTAGCCCGCACGCCTGCCGCAGCCAGTCCACCGCGACGAGCTCCACTTGCGTAGGGCCGGATGCCTCCAGCCAGGATCCGGCGAAAATGTTGAAGCCCGCGGCCAGGGTGTCGCCCATCACGCTCACGAAGTTGCCGGGTGACGAGACGAAGCCGAAGAAGCGGGGATGATCCATGTGAATAAGGTTCGGCAGGACGTGCTCTTCGACCTGCCGTAGCACTTCCAGAGGATTGCTGCGTTCCTTCGGCATCGGCTCGCGCAGCGCGCCTTCCAGCTCATCGCGCCGGGCCGTATGGCCGACGCGTCGATCCGGAAGGTTGTCGATGTGATCGACGAGGATGTCGATGACCCGGTAGCCGAGCTCACGCATGTCTTCGCGAGAGAGGCGCAGCGCGTCGCGTGACGAGAGTCGATCGTTGCTCATGTCCGCTCTGCGGGCGCTGCGGTGCGCGCCAGCCTCACGATTGTTTCGATTGCCGCGCGCAGGACGCCGGGAACCCCCGGCGAATCCGGGGCCGTGGCTTGCTCGACGACGGCCAGCGCGAGATACGGTTTGGAGGTGTTGTTGACGGCTTGGGCGATCACGCGGCCCGGGTTCTTCTGACTCTTCTTGCCTGAAGTACGCGAGATCGTCGTCCGGCCGCGCGCAATCGAGTGGTAGACGTAGTCGTAGCCGCTGTGCCACAAGCAGTGCTCCATGTCGGGTTGCTGCAACAGCGTGACGCGATCGTCAAGCGCGGCGCCCTCGGTGTGAGCCCGAGCTACCGACGCGAACGTCTTCCCGGCTTCGTCGCCGTCGGCGACCAGGTGCCACTCGATGCCGAGATCGTTGGCGAGCTTCACCAGCGTCGCGACGCCCGATTGAGCGAACTCGACGGTCTGGACTCCCTCGCTGGCGAAATCGCAGCCCAGCAGTCGAGCCAATTCGGGCAGCAGCCAGAGCTCGGTTTCACCCTCGACAAGCAGCCACGAGCGGGCGAACAGTGCGTCGTCGCGCTTCAGGCGAATGTGATAGCTGATCTTGCGAATCTCGTCGAGGCTGAATTTCTCGGCATGGAACCGATGGGCGCTCGTACTCTCCGATCCACGAACCAAGCGACGCAAGTGCGAG
>CBDUXW010000271.1:0-5133 GCA_965371275.1 uncultured bacterium
AAACGGGCAAGATCGACCGCTACCGGCTCGGGCTCATCGGCGCCGCTCTCCAGACGTGCCAGCACCAGCACCTGGCCGATCATCTGGTTGAGCTGTTCCGCTTCGGTCTCGATGCGATCGAGCGAGCCCTCGGCTTCTTCTCCGGCGCGCTGGCGCGCCAGGGCCAGAGCCACATTGAGTCGCGCCAGTGGCGAACGCAGCTCGTGCGACACATCGCTGAACAACTGCCGCTGCGTCGTCAACAGCGACTCGATGCGCTCGGCCATTCGGTCGAAGTCGCGGCCGAGCTCGGCAAGCTCGTCGTGGCGGCGGCCGACTTCGGAGCCGACCCGGGCGCTCAAATCGCCGCCGGCAAATTGATGCGTTGCAGCGCGCAGCTTCTGCACCGGCGCGGTCAAGTAGCGCGCCAGCGCATAGCAAACCAATCCCGCGGTGAGAAAAACGGCGAGCAAGCGAAACGCCAGAATGCCCGGTTGGTCGACGGCTGACATCCAGACGCCGTACCAGGGTGGCCGACCGCCGCGCTGGCCACCCAGCCTGCCGTCGCCGCGGCCACCACGGCTATCGAGACGGAAATTACCCGACGGGTCGCGATCCGTGCTGCCGCGCCGCCCGCCGAAGCCGTCGCGCGACCGTCCACCGCCGCGGAATGAACGACGCACCTCGGCCAGCACCACATACGCATCGCCTTCGGGAGTTGTTACCTCGAGTCCCACCAGGCGGCTACGGTCATCGTCATCGTCGAGCTCACGAACCGCCAGTTCCGTGCTGCCCTTCGCCTCGGCCACGAGGTCCATGCCGCCTGTCGGAAGCGCCCTGCCCGACAACTCCACCGCATTGCCGTCGAACAAGTAGGCCCGCATGCCAGTACGGTCTTCGAGACGATCGAGAAACGCGAGCAGACCTTCTTCTCCATCCTGAGCATAGACATCGATGGCGCGCTGGCCGTTGAGCGCCAGGCCGGCCGCAACCAGTGGTCGCCAGCGCGAATCGCCTTCGCCTGTTTGCGTGGTGACCGTCGAGATGACGAACGCCGCACCGACCAACGCCATGGCCAGCCAGAACCAGATGAAGATCTTGAAGTAGAGGCTGCGCATCGGCTAGCCGGCAGCTTCGGGCTCGTCGGCGGTGGGCTTGGCGTACAAGTAACCGACCTGACGCACCGACTTGATGCGCTCCATGTCGTGGAACTTGTGGCCGAGTTTCTTGCGCAGATTGCTGACGTGCACGTCGATGCTGCGATCGTAGGGTGAGTACTTGCGTCCCAACACCTGCTCGACCAGGTTCTCGCGCGCCACCACGCGACCGGCATTGCGCAGCAGAACCTCGAGAACGTCGAACTCCATCGCCGTCAAATGCACCTCGCTGCCGTCGCGCGCGACCGTGCGTGAGCCGGTATCGAGCTCGACGTCGCCGACCGTGATCCTCTCGGTCAGCGGCGCGGCGCCGTCGCCGGCCCGCGAGCGGCTGCGGCGCAAGATCGCGTGGATCCTCGCCACCAATTCGCGCGGGTTGAACGGTTTTGGGAGGTAGTCGTCGGCGCCGATCTCCAGGCCGACGATCCGATCGACGTCGTCGCCGCGCGCCGTGAGCATGAGCACCGGCACATCGGAGCTGGCGCGAATGCGGCGCAGCGCCTCGAAGCCGTTCACCCCCGGCAGCATCACGTCGAGAATGATCAGCGAGTAGTCGTTCTCCAGAGCCCGATCGGCGCCGTGGTCGCCGCTGCTTTCCGACTCCATCTGAAAGCCCTCGGATTCCAGGTATTCACTGACCAGTTCGCACAGCTCGACATCGTCGTCGATGACGAGTATGCGCTCGTTCACCAGCTCCGAATCCTGGACGATCTTCTTGATTCCACCGGTGTGTGCCACGGCTTTCATCCTGATTTGAAAGTAGCACGTGGATACCGTATTTCAGGGGACACATCCTGTTAAGAGTTGTAAGTTCTGAGGGCCTACCGCTTTACAAACACTTACGCATCGCTGACGCACACTGAACGTCGATTCCGTCACAATGCGGAAGAGTCTCCGGGGGTGGCGCGCATGGAGGTTCTTCAGCGCCCTGCTAGTGTCCGGGGCCGCAAGCCCGTAAACTTTTGCGTCGTGGTTCAACGGTCGGACGTACTTCAAAGGAACAGCGCGTGAGCGATCAATCTGTCGCCGGACAAGAAGCTGCCGCCGCTACCGCAGCTAACGCCGCGGCCATGCAGACGACTGAGCCGCTGATTATCGAGTGTGAGGGACTGGGCAAGACGTACAAGTCCGGCAAGCTCGAAGTTCGCGCCTTGAAGGGCGTCGACCTGACCATCCATCGCAACGAGTTCGTCGCCATCATGGGCCCGTCGGGTTCGGGTAAATCGACGTTGATGAACCTTCTGGGCTGTCTCGACACGCCGACCTTCGGCTCCTACAAGCTCAACCGCACCGAGGTCGCCAACCTGGACGATGATGAGCTGGCCGCGGTCCGCAACCAGGAAATCGGCTTCGTGTTCCAGACCTTCAACCTGCTGGCTCGCGCCACCGCCCTGCACAACGTCGAGCTGCCGCTGATCTACGCCGGGATGTCGGCGCGCAAGCGCCACGAGCGCGCCATGCAGGCGCTGGAGCAGGTTAAGCTCGACCATCGTTGGGACCATCGGCCCAACGAGCTGTCCGGCGGTGAGCGCCAGCGCGTTGCCGTCGCCCGCGCCCTGGTCAACAACCCGACCATCGTCCTGGCCGACGAGCCCACCGGAAACCTCGACTCCGTGACCTCCTACGAGATCATGAAGCTGCTCGTCGAGCTGCACGCGGCCGGTCAGACGATCATCGTGGTCACGCACGAGGACGACATCGCCGGCTACGCCCATCGCCTGGTGCGCGTGTTGGACGGCTGCATCGTCGAAGACCAACGCCAGACGCCCGTCATTCCCGACCCGCCCGTCAGCAGCGACGACGAGGACTTGGAAGAGCACGCGGCGGAAGAAGGGTAAGGAGTCGCTCCGTGAAGCGCTGCGCGTGGGCGGGCGAGGAGCCGCTGATGGTGGCGTACCACGATGATGAGTGGGGCGTTCCGGTGCACGACGATCGACTGCTGTTCGAGTTCCTGACCCTCGAAGGGGCTCAGGCGGGTCTCAGCTGGTCGACGATCCTCAAGAAACGCGACAACTACCGGCGTGCTTTCGCCGGCCTCGACCCCAAACGAGTCGCCCGCTTCAACACGCGATCGGTGGAGCGCTTGCTGCGCGACGCCGGCATCGTGCGCAACCGGCTCAAGGTCGAATCGACCCTCTCGAACGCCAAGGCGTTCCTCGACACGCAGGCGGAGTTCGGCAGCTTCGACGCTTACATCTGGGGGTTCGTCGACGGCAAACCGCGCGTCAACCGCTTCAAGACGCTACGCCAGATACCGACGACCACTTCCGCGTCCGACGCCATGTCGAAGGACCTCAAGACGCGCGGTTTTCGTTTCGTGGGCTCGACGATTTGCTACGCCTTCATGCAGGCGGCGGGCCTAGTGAACGACCACGAGGTGAGCTGCTTTCGGCATGCCGCGCTCGGCGGCGGCCGTTAGCGCGCTCCGTTACCGCCCTCTACCCGGACCACCAATTCGGCGCCGAACAACAGCGTGCGGTCACCGTCACGCGCCGCCCATTTCATCAACACGGCGGGATCTCGCGAAACGACACCGCGGAACGACTCGCTGCCGTTCGTCGACACGGTGATCGGCGCATCGAGGTCGAACTGGTCGGGCGACAAGAGCAGCCGATAGGAACGCACGCCGAGGGCTCGCACCTGGATCTCGTTGCCGTTGCGCTGCACCTGAACGCGCCCCGACGGTCGGCGGCGCGGAAAAGCCATGAATGAGCCGCCGTCGACGACCACCTGGTTGGCCTCGTCGATCTCGACACCGCGGTCGTCGAGCTCCTCGATTACGACCCAGTGGGCTCTGTTGTACCGATCCGCCCGATCCGTGCGCCACCAGATCTCATCGGGATACGGTTGGCGCGGCGCGCCGTCGATGAATGCCTCGATCTTTGCGGCTTCGGCCGGCCACCAGCGGGTACTGTGCTCGCTTTCGGGCTTGGCAACGAATTCGAGGCGCACGCCCGCGTCGCGAAACAGATTCATGAACGGCTGTACCTTGTCTACCGGATAGAGCTGATCGAGGGCGCCGTTGACCACGTAGTACGACTTGTTGCGCAGATTGCCGACATATAGATCGCCGTCGGCGCCGACACGCGGGTTCGACAGCACCGCCGGGTGGGCAATGAACGGTAGGAACGCAGCCCAGGGCGTGGTGTCGCGGAACGCAAAGAACCAGGCTCCGGTGCCGCCGTCGGACACGCCGAACAGGTACACACGGTTGTCGTCGACGTTGTAGGTGCGTTTCAACCGCCAGAGAATGCCGTTGACGCTGTCCACCTGGCCGGCCTGCCACCATAGGGACTCGTTCCAGGAATACGGAAACACGGCGATGTGATCTTCGTCCGCGACGCGATCCGTGTTGCGCCACCAGTCGCCGTCGGCATCCCGACGCGGTCTGGCAACACCGCCATGCAAGTAGAAGCGCACCGGGTAGCGACGTGCCGGATCGTAGTTATCGGGGACGACGACCATGTACGGATACTCAACGCCGTCGCCATTCCGTTGCTTCCCGATCCATCGCTGCCTGTCGATGTCGGCGCTGTATTCGGGCCCCACCTCGAGCCGATTCCAAGCCTCCTCGAAGTCGACACCGGCGGCGACGATGACCTCCGCAGCCTGCGCCGCGGCGGCAGGCGTTTCCGCCGCCCAGTAAGCGTCGAAAGCGGCGTCGACCGACGCCGCCTGTTCGGACGCGGAACCAGCGGCGCCGACAACGACAAGAACGGCAAGCGCAAGAGCTCTCATGGCCACGAGCTTACTCCAGCCCCACACCTGCACGCACAGCCTCGAGAAGCCCCTCCAACGATGAATAACCTAGGACAATATTCCGCAATCGTCCTCATTGTCCCCTAGGCACGGCGTCTTGTACCGTAACAATCAGTTCGCATCGCATGACAACACGATTGCTAAGCATGCCAATCTTGGAGACAATCCAATGAGCCAAGCTCTCGCACTTCTGTTCTCTGTGTGGGCTGAGGTGTTCGGCTACCTACTGGCCTACGTC
>CBDUXW010000272.1:0-5093 GCA_965371275.1 uncultured bacterium
CCACGCGGTCGGTCTCGCGAAGGGTGTGGTGTTGTCTCGGTACGACCACTCCGTGTCGGCGCCGAGCCTGGGGTTCAGCGCCGCCTCGCCCAGACCCCTGGCCTGCACCAGCATCTTCTGGTGGTCGTCGAAGGGTGCACCGCGCCCGTCCGGGACCGTGAAGGTGGCGTCGACTTCAACCACGGTCCCGAGGGCACCCGCCCCACAAAGCGGCTGATCGTCCTTGTAGAATTGGTACTCGAAGCCGATGTCGTTCGTGCCCGAGCTGCGCCTTACGCCTTCCAGGTACAGGTTGGCCGGCAGCGGCACCTTCACGAGAAATCGGAACGCCGTGCCGTTCGTATCGGAGTAGCCGTTGACGCGACTGCCGCGAGCGTCCGTGCCATCGGCGACCAGCACCGGGTTGGCGACATACACGGAGTCGGCGTCGGGGTTGCGGAAGCTGATTCTGCGCAGATTGCGCGCTTCGCCGGCCGGGTCGCCCTGATTCTTCACGGCGACTACCCATTCGATGGGGTCACAGCCTGCGTTTACGGCGCCCTCGTGCCGAGTCTCCATCTTCATTGACGACCTCGCCGGCTTGAGACTCCCGCAATGAACTCGATGACCGCGCGCTCGTCTCCTGGAACAAAAAGGGGACCGCCCGCTCCCGTCGGAGTGGCACGGTCCCCATTCAATGGTCAGGATTATGGCGCGTACACGGGCGCGGCTCCAGGGAAGCGCACACGTGCAACGGGGGTACCGCCACCCCGCGAATCGCTCGCCCCCGCGCCGTCCGTGGTGTTCCCACGCGTTATTACCTAAGATCCACGCCCGTCAGAATGGCACAACGCTGGGGACCAGGAAGGCGTCGAGACGATCTCGGCCGGCGTCTACGCCGAGGATTTCAGCCGCAAACGAACCCATGTGGGCCACCCCACCTTTCAGCACAGGCTCCTATGTTGATGGGAGCTTGCCGCTGGTACGATGCGTCGCGAGAATTTGCCGTAGTCTCCCGCCTGTCTTTCAACCAGGGTGCAGCACTGCTCAGGATCGGAGAATCTCATGCGTTCAGCCTTACCGTTCCCATTTGCGAAGCTCGTTCCGCTCGGCCACCGCAAGACCACACTGATCGCCACGCTGGCGCTCATCGTTTTGTTGACGGCGTCCGGCGTCGGAGGCGCCCAACAAGATGACGGGCGGCTCGCGTTGACGACCTCGTCTGAAGCCGCCGCAGAGCACTTCTGGATGGGCGTCACCGACGGACAAAACATATCGGCGGTCCGCGCGACGAGGCACTTCGACGCCGCTATCGAAGCCGACCCGGCCTTCAGCCTCGCCCACGCATTCAAGGCGTTCACCGAGCCTGGGTTCAGCGGCGCCCAACGCAGCGCGCGCATCGGCGAAGCGATGGCCTCGATGAACGCGGCGTCGGCTGAGGAAATCCTCCTGGCGACGGCACTGCGGGAATTGACCGGCGGCAGGGCTAATGTCGCGAGCCGGCTGTTTTACACACTCACCGAGCTCGTGCCGGGCGACCCGCATATCGCCTTCTACGCCACCCAATTTGCGGGTGCTCGCGGAGATACGACCGACGTGATCACGCGATGGCAGAACCTCGTCGGCGAGTTCCCTGACCTCGCCGCCGCATACAACCTGGTTGCTTATCAGCAGTGGAACCGCGGCAACAAGGCCGGTGCGATGACGTCCGTCCGCAAGTACTTGGAGTTGCTTCCCGAGCACCCGAATGCGCACGACTCCTACGCGGAGCTCTTGCAGTTCGACGGCAACTTTCCCGCGGCGCTTCGTCATTACCAACACGCGGCGGAAGTCGATCCGACCTACACCCAGGCCTATCTAGGCATGGCCGAGGTGTACCAGATGGTTGGTGCGGGCGAGGGTGCCAGGGAGCAGATCGCCCTCGCCATCGAGCACGCTCCCTCAGCGCAGAACAGGATCAATGCCATGCGGGCGATGGCCAACTCCTACCTCATGGACGGGAACGGCGAGGAGGCCTTGGCGCAGCTGGCCGCTGCGGCACGGGCGGCTGAAGAGGCCGATCAGAACAACGCGGCAAGAAACGCTCATCTACAGAGCGCGATGACGGCCGCCTTTCTAGGCCAGAGCCAAAGCATGGAAGCCCACCTCGCCAGAGCCGCCGAGTTCGGCCGGCCCGACGCCCCCATACACCTCGGCGCAAGCGCGCTCGCGTACGCCATGGCCGGTGACTCCGAGCGCTCCGGCCAACTGGCCGACGAGCTCATCGAGAGCTCGGGAGCGGCGGTCTGGAGGGACATGGGTCACAGCGTTCGGGCCATGAATTACCTGGCCGCGGATCAAAACACCGAAGCTCTGGCCGAGCTCGAGGCGGCAAACCCAGGCAATGCGATGGTGCAGGCACTCCTGGCCGACTGCTACGCCAAGATGGAACTTCCCGTCGCGGCCGCTGGCAAGCGGAACGAGTTCTCGAGCAATCGACAGATGAACCTCACCAACGCGTTCATGGCGTTCCCCTACTTGCGCTTGGGGGACATGTAGGGCAACCGCATTCAAACGCGCACGACGATCTTGCCGGTGCTGCGGCGCGATTCCATGAGCCGGTGGGCTGCGGCGATGTCGTCGAGTTCGAACGTGGCGCCGACGACCGGGCGGATCGCATGCGCGGCGACGAACGCCGTGAGGTCGTCCCACAGCCGTGACATGCCCTCGGGGTCCTTCAACAAATACCCGATGTGGCAGGCGAGCACGCCGCGAGAGGCCACGGCCAGGCCGGCGACATCGGCCCGCGGCATGTCCCGCCAGGTGCGCCACCACGACAGCGGATTCCACCAGCGCAGGTGGTAGCCGGCGAAGCCCGCCACGACGACGCGCCCGAAGGGAGCGAGAAGGTTCAGGCTGTCGTGAAATACGTGACCGCCGACGACCTCGAGTACCACGTCGATTCCGGCAGGGGCGGTGGTGCCCGCAGCTTCGTCGGCGGCCCGGACCCTGTCGGCGAAGCCCGGCTCCCCGTAGCTGATCGCGGCATCGGCGCCGAGTTCGCGCAACATCTCCAGCTTCGCCTCGCTGCCGGCCGCTGCGTACACGGTGCAGCCGAAGGCCTTGGCGAGCTGCACCGCGGCGGTGCCGACGCCGCCCGCTGCCGCCGTGATCAGGACACGGTCGGTGGGCCGCAGCCGCGCCATCTCCATGAGGCTGACCCAGGCCGTCAAGAAGGTAACGGCGAAGGCGGCGTTCTCCTCGAGCGAATAATCCGGTATCGCCGGCAACGCCTGCGCCGCCGGGACCACGATGCGCTCGGCATAGCAGCCCGATTGCGCCCCGACGATCACCTGTTCGCCGACGCATCGCTCCTTTACCCCGGCGCCGACCTCCTCGATGCGGCCGCACGCCTCCATGCCGAGCACGTACGGAAGCCGCGGCGCCCAGCCGTAGAGGCCCTTGCGCGACAGCACCTCGGCGTAGTTGATGCCCACCGCCTCGATCTTCACCGCGACCTGCCCTGGGTCGGGCGTCGGCGCCGGAACGTCCCCGATGCGCAGTACCTCAGGTCCGCCGTGACGCCGTAGCAGGACGGCCTTCATCGGGTCACCGCTCCGTCAATGGCGGCGCTTGCCACATCACGTTGCCCTCAGCGTCGAACAGCGCCAGAGCTGCCGGGTAGTGTGTCGCCGCCCCGGCGGAGGATGTGGCCAGCTCGACGCTGCCCATTCTGGCGCGGACGTTGCCGTTCTCGTCGAAGTAGCCAATGCCGGCGTCGCTCACCGTCACGCGGCCGGTTCCTGCCGTATCGTAGTGGACGATTCCCGCGGCGTTCATCTGGGCACGGGTGCTTCCGCCCTCATCAAAGTAGGCAATTCCGTCCGCGCTGATCAGGGCACGGCCGATGCCTTCCTCGTCAAAATAGGTAATACCGTTCGAGCTCATCTGGGCGCGGGTGCTGCCTCCCGAATCCAAATAGGCGATGCCGTCGGCGCTCATCAGGGCACGGCTGGCACCTTCCCCGTCAGCATAGGTAATGCCGTCCGCGTTCATTCGGATACGAACGACGCCATTCTCGTCGAGGTAGTCAATGCCGTCGGTACCTATGACAGCCCGGACGGCGCGACGTTCGCCCAGCACGGTGAACGACCGCGCCTCCATCACGTCCGGTGTTCGTTGGGGTATCACCGCCGCAAGCAGGGGGATCGATGCAAGCAGCAACACCACGGCACCCAGGGCCATCTTCAATCGTCGGTTGTCCTTTTCCAGGTCCTGTAGCCTCGCTTCGATTGTTGCTCGCGTGCGCATCGGTGCCACCGCCTTCGAGTTGTTTGAGGACGCATGCAGTCTTGACCAAACTACTGCTACGCGTCTAGGCCTGCCGGGGCGTCGTCGCGCTCGAATTGCCCGTCCACTACACTCGGACCCGACCATGCGATTTCAGGGCAAATCAGCAGTGGTAACCGGCGCTGCCCAGGGCATGGGGCTGGCCATCGCGCGCACCCTGGCGGCCGACGGCTGCGACCTCGTGCTCAACGACCTGCACGCCGAGCCCCTGCACGAGGCGGCAGAGGGATTGCGCCGGCAGCATGAAGTGCGCGTCGAGGAGCTCGCCGGCGATATTGTTGCTGCGGCCGACGTGTCCGGACTGTTCAACGTGGCTGCCGAGCGCTGCGGCGGCGCCGACATTCTCGTGAACAACGCCGGCCTGCTCGCGCCCACCAGGTTTCTGGACATCGGCGAGGACGAGTGGGACCGCATCGTGAACGTCAGCGTGAAGGGCCCGTTCCTGTGCTGCCAGGCGGCGCTGCCGGCGATGCTCGAGAAGGGCTGGGGGCGCATCGTCAACATGAGCTCCTCGGCCGGGCGCAGCGTCAGCACACTGGGCGGCGCCCACTACACCACCGGCAAGGCGGCCCTCCTCGGCCTGACTCGGGCGCTGGCCAAGGAGGTCGGCGCCACCGGTATCACCGTAAACGCGGTGTGCCCGGGGCTCATCGACACCGAGATGGTGCGCACCAACGTCAGTCCCGAACGGCGCCAAGCCTACGAGCGCTCATTTCCGGTGCCGCGCCTCGGTACCCCCGACGAGGTGGCGGCGCTGGTGGGCTTTCTGTGCTCCGAGGAAGCCG
>CBDUXW010000273.1:0-5086 GCA_965371275.1 uncultured bacterium
GGTCACGTTCCAGTAGAGCTCATCGTGCTCGGGGAAGAAGCGCAACGCGCGGCTGACGCGATATCGGATATTGACGGTTCGCGCGGCATCGAGGGCATTCGGCACCCACACGGTGATCCTGCTGCGACCACGCTGCCGCCTGCCGACGTCGAACCGCAGCGGCGCGCCGTTGTCTCCCGTCACCTGCTCCACCGTCAGGCGGAGCCTGTAGTTGAACCCGACCTCGTCGACGTAGCTAACCGGGATGTCGCGGTAGATGCCGTTGTAGCTACCCGCGAAGCGGAAGCGAATCACCTCGTCGACATGCAGTACGCCATCGTCGCCGATCTCGAGGGTCGCGGCGAAGTTCTCGATCCAGTAGGAGCGCTGTTGGGCCGCCGTCGTCGGGCTTGCCGCCAGCAGCGTCAGGCCCAGCGCGGCCGCCAAGAACAGAACGAGCTTCACGGTTGCCGCCCGCCGCTCGGAGGGATTGTCGATTTCGAAGAACGGGCGCCGCCGAAAGGCGAAGAACCGCGCCACGAGCACGTTCGGGAACTTGGACAGCACGGTGTTCAAGTCACGAACGACAGCGTTGTAGTAGCGGCGCGCATTCTGGATCGCGTCTTCGATGTCGGCAAGATCCTGCTGCAGCGTGCCGAATCGTTCGCTGGCCTTGAGGTCCGGGTAGGCCTCCGCCAGCGCGAACATACCGCCCAGGGCCCGCACCAGCTCGCTTTCGCGACGCGCCCTGCTGGCGAGGTCCCATTCGCTGCCGTCCAGCACCTGCGCGACGCTGCGGGTCTTGACGACCTCCTCGAGCGTCGTCTGCTCGTGGGCGGCGTAGCCCTTGGCGGTTTCGACGAGGGCCGGCACCAGGTCGTAGCGGCGCTTGAGCTGCGCGTCGATATCGCCCCAAGCCTGGTGAGCGCGCTGCTGCAGTCGAATGAAAGTATTGTAGGTCCACGCCACCCACGTGCCGATCGCAGCCGCAGCAGCAGCCCAAATCATCCTTCGGTTTCCTCGGCCCACCGCGCCTCCAACGCAACACCCAACCCGTCGGCCACGCGGTTGACGAAGGCGAAGTAGCCGACCACCAGGGCAATATCGTGGATGGCGCGATCGTCGAAGCCGACGGCGCGCAACGCCGAAACATCTTGTGCCTGCATGTCGGCCGGCGTGCGGGTCAGCTTGTCGGCGTATTCGAGCATCGCCCGGTCTGCTTTGCTCAGCGTTGCGGCGCGGTAGTCCTGCGCGAGCGTGCGCACCAACTCGTCGTCACCCGTGAGCTTACGGAGACCCTCCCCGTGATGCGTGAGTCAGTAGTGGCACGCGTTGATGGCAGAGACCACGACGGCGATCATCTCGCGCTGGGCGCGCGACAGGGGAGACGACCGCCGCATCGCCGTGACGTACAGGTCGAAGTGATCTCCCAGGCTACGCGGATTGATCCCGTGAATCCTCAGGATGTGATCGACGCTGCCGTCGGCCTCGGCGACGCGGGCGTAGATTTCTCGGAGGCCGTCCTCGGCGTCTTCGGGAAGGGTTTCCTCGATCCAGGCCATCTTTGTCCCTCTCGACTCCCGCCACCCGCACCAGCACACCGCTCGCTGCTAAGAAACTCCCGTCTCACTCAAGGTGGTGAGGAATTCCTCGTTGTCCTTCGTCTGGCCGAGGCGCTTGATAAGAAGCTCCATCGCCTCGTCGGACGGCACCGCGGCCAGCGCCTTGCGCAACATCCACACCTGCTGCAGCTCCGACTCGCCGAGCAGCAGCTCTTCCTTGCGGGTGCCTGAACGATTGATGTCGATTGCCGGAAAGATGCGCTTATCCGCCAGCTTGCGGTCGAGCACGACTTCCGAGTTCCCGGTTCCCTTGAATTCTTCGAAGATCACCTCGTCCATGCGGCTGCCGGTCTCGACGAGGGCGGTGGCAATGATCGTCAGACTGCCACCCTCCTCGATGTTGCGCGCCGAGCCGAAGAACTTCTTGGGGCGCTCCAACGCGTTGGCGTCGACACCGCCGGTGAGTACGCGGCCGGAGGATGGTGTGACGGTGTTATGCGCACGCGCCAGACGGGTAAGCGAATCCAGCAAGATGACGACGTCGAGCCCGTGCTCTACCAGCCGCCGGGCCTTCTCGATCACCATGTCGCCGACGGCGACGTGCCGAGTCGCCGGTTCGTCGAACGTCGATGCGACGACCTCCCCGGCAACCGTCCTTTGCATGTCGGTAACTTCTTCGGGACGCTCGTCGATCAGTAGAACGATGACGTAGGCCTCGGGATGATTGGCTTCGAGCGACCGCGCAATCGTCTGCAACAAGAGCGTCTTGCCGGCCCGCGGCGGCGAAACGATGATCGCGCGCTGACCGAAGCCCAGGGGCGACAGCAAATCGAGCACGCGCGAGGGGATATCGTCCTTATTCCGCTCGAGGCGGATGCGATCCTCCGGATGCAGCGGCGTGAGATTCTTGAATCCCGTCCGTTGCTGCGCGTTGTCGGGTGGATCGAAGTTGACCGCGTCGACGCGGACGAGAGCGAAGTATTTCTCGCCGCTTTTCGGCGCCCGAATCGTGCCCGACACCGTGTCGCCGGTGCGCAAGGCGAACTTGCGTACCTGTGACGGTGATACGTACACGTCCTCGGGGCCCGGAAGATACGAGAACTCCGGTGCCCGCAGAAATCCGTAGCCGTCGGGGAGCACTTCGATAGCGCCCTCGGTGTACAGCAGGCCGCTGTCCACGGCTTGGACCTTGAGGATCTCGAAGATGAGCTCCTGCTGCGAGACCTCGGCAGCTCGTTCGGCGAGGCCGACTTCTTTCGCCGCCTCCAGGAGATCCGCCGGCCTTAGATCCATCAGCTCGGAGACGGTGTGGAGCTCGGCGAGAGCCAGTTGCGTGGCCTCGTCGATGGCGATCTCAGGGGCTCGCTGTGACTGCTGGGACTGCTGGGACTGCTGAGACTGCTGGGAGGACTTGCTGTTGCCGCGACGGCCGCGACGGCGACGAGGACGACGCCTGCGCTCGTTCATGGGACACAGACCTGTCTAAGGAGAGGTGGATAGATAGAAGACAAATCGCCGCGATCCACGCTCGATAAGAGGGATGCGGCGCGCGCGAGATATGTGACAGCGCGCCAATCGAGGCTATTGTGTCCAGTTGCCCCGCAGCCTGTCAAGACCCCAAGCGTTTAGCGCCGGCTGTCGTCCGGCACCCGTAGCGTGAGCACGTAGTTGGCGACGGCCGTCATTTCGTCCGCCGTGAGCAACTCCTCGAACGGCGTCATTCCGGTGTCGTCCACCCCGGTGTTGATGAGCTCCACGAGGGATGCGACGTCGCCGGTGGTATACACCCATTCGCCGCGGGTGAAATCGCGGGGTGTCGGATCGAGGAAGCGTGCCGCGGGTCCGTTGCCCTGACCTTCCGCACCGTGGCACGACTCGCACTGCTCCGAGTACACGACGCGACCCATTTCCAGGAACTCCTCGGAGACGGCTTGTTGGGCGGGTGCGCCGTGCGCTGCGCCGGCCAGCGCAAACATCGTAAAAACGGCCAGCACCGCCGCCGCAACGATCAGTTCGCGAAAGAGGGAAATGCGTCGTGGGTGGGTCATGTTCGGATCTCTCCCTGTCCGTTGAGGCTTTTTCTCGTTGGTGTCGCGCAGAGCGTGAGAGTTTATACGCTCAGCGTCCCAATGCCACAGATTGGCGCAATTGGGCAGCCAGCCGCGCCGCGACGTCGAGATAACGACGGTCGGCCGCGGCCGCAGCCCCCGTCACCGGTTCGTCGTCACCCAATACCACGACAAACGGCTCGATGGCGCGATGCGATTCCTGCGTCGACAGCTTCCACAGCATGAATCCGCGCAGGGTAGGGAAGTCGCCCTGCATTACCACCCGGTGCAACGCCGCCAGCGCCGCAACACGCTCGTCCGGGTCGTCGGGCTGGGTTGCCCAGTGCACGCAGGTCAGCCGCGACGACCCGTCGTCCTGGCGCCCGGTGCTCTCCAACACTTCGACACGATGATACGAAAAAGGTCGCACCGTGCTGCCGGCTTTGGCCGTCCAGCCGAGCTCGAACAACAGGACCGGGAGCACTCTTCCCGGCCCGCCGGAGCCATCGGCCAGCGCGTTGAGACTGCCGGCGATCTCCGTCCACCTCGTCGTCAGGGTGCGCGCCAGCACTTCGCCGCGCTCGCCCCAACGACTCAACGGGTAGTAGGCGTTGACGCCGATCGCGTCGAGCGCGTCCCAGAAACCGACTTCGTCTACCTGGTCGAAATTCGCCGCGTAGCTCAACGGGCCGCCGTATACGTCACGGACCTGGGCGATGAGCGCCCGCCATTGCGCGTCGTACGCACGCCGCCGCGTGTTCAGCGCCTGGAGATCCGCGGTGTCGACGCTCGCGGCGCCCGTGACGTGCTGGGTCCACGCCCGATCGGCAGCCTCTTGGGCGGCCAGATATTCGTCGAGGTCGGCGTAGCTGCCACCGTCGGAAAATTGCAGGTCAGGCGCCAGTACGTCGGCCGCAATCCGTCGGCCGCAATCAACCAGTCGTTGACGCACCGGCCCGGTGCGTCGTGGATCGAGGAAATAGGCGTACAACTCGGGAACGCGGTCGATCGGCGTGGTCGAGGCCATCGAATTGAGCTCGCTGCCGATGGCCAACAAATCGACCGCTTCGTCGCGGGCGATCTCGGCGCCCCACAAGACGAAGCGGCGATAATTGGCGAACCAGGTGGCAACCTCGGTATCGTCGGGCCAGATCATCCCGTGCCAGTAGTGACGATTGTCGGCGAGGCCTTGTTCGAGGGCGACGCGCAGCACCAGGACGACGCGGACACCGTTCTGCTTGGCCGTCCGAATCTCGTCGATCACCGACGGCGCCTCCTCCGGGATGATCAGGTCCGGCGAGTTCCAGGCCTGCTGGCGCGCGTACACCGTCACTTGAACGGAATCGAGGCCGTTTGCTTGCAGGGCCGTCAACCACCGCTGGTGATCTGGTTCGTTGACCTGGATCCCACCGGAGAGCGACGGTACCGGGATCTCGTCGCTCCAAATACCACAGGCGGTCGACAGGCCGAGCGACAGGATCGCCGTGAAGGCGCCTG
>CBDUXW010000274.1:0-5081 GCA_965371275.1 uncultured bacterium
CCGCCACGCCCCCCTCCCGGCCCGGCGGGAGGAGTCGCAACATCGCCCTCCTCGACAAACTCGTCGGCGTTCAACACGTTGTCGCGATTCGGCGTAATGCTCTTGCCGACCTGGCGGAACACGGCGTCGAGGCGACGGATATTGCCGCCCTGGCTCTCGGTGTACACGGTGCGCCAGTCATTCGGGTCCACCGTGGTGTGGAAGCCATCGCCGCTGTGGAACTTGTACCAATGATCGTTGAGGATCCCGTTCCAGTCGCGGCTGTTGCTCGGGCCACCCCAGTTGCCGTTGTCCTGGAGCCCTCCGTACACCCAGTACGGATCCCGCATGTCGGCGGTGACGGCGTAGAACTGGCCCAGGTCCATGTTGTCGAACATCACGAAGCTGTAGCCGTTGTCGTAGGTGACGTACGAGCCCTTGTCGTTGCCGACGTAGAAAATGTTCGGGTTTGTCGGATTCACCCACAGGGCGTGGAAATCGCCGGAGATTCCCTGCATCTGGCGCTCGAACGTGCGGCCGCCGTCGACGGAGATCTGGGCGCTGCCGGCGATGACGTACACGACGTCGTCATCGACCGGATTCATCCATATGTGGCTGTAGTAGAACGGTCGGTTGTTGTAACGGCTGATGTACTCCCAGCTATCGCCGCCGTCTTCCGACCGATAGATGCCGGTGCCGAGCTTGGACATGTCATCGTAGTCGGGGTTGTCGTCGCCATCGTCGGTGCGCTGTTGCGGCTGGAAGCCATGCTCGACGATGGCCATCAGCGTGTCCGGGTTCGAGCGTGAAATTGCCAGGCCGATCTTGCCGGTGTCGCCCTCGGGCAAACCGTCGGTAAGCTTTTCCCAGCTGTCGCCACCGTCGGTAGATCTGTAAATACCTCCGTTCGGCCCGCCCGAGTCGAAGCGATGCGGCTGGCGGAGCCGCTGCCAAAACGACACGTACAACACGTTGGGGTCGCGCGGGTCCATGACCATATCGGTAGCGCCGGTGCGGTTGTCGTCGGGCAGCCCGTCGGTGAGCTTCTCCCACGTCGCGCCGCCATCGGTCGTACGAAAGAGCCCGCGTTCGCCGGTATAACCCCAGAGGTGTCCCTGGGCCGCGACGTAGACGATGTCCGGGTCCGTCGGGTGGGTCAGGACTTCACCGATGTGATGCGTATCGGCGAGACCGACGTTCGTGAACGTGGCACCGCCGTCGGTCGACTTGTAAACACCATCGCCCCAACCGATGCTGTTGCGCGTGCACGACTCGCCGGTGCCGACCCAGACGATGTCGGGGTTCGGCTGGAAGAGCGCGATGTCACCGATGTTCGACGTGCCGTAGTCCGTGAATATCGGATCCCACGTCGTCCCGGCGTTCGTCGACTTCCAGACGCCACCCGAAGCCGCCGCCACGAACACCGTGGCGAAATTCGCATCGACCGCCTCGATGTCGGTCACCCGCCCGGCCATGTTGGCAGGGCCGATATTGCGCCACTCGAGATCGCGGAAGAGAGATTCCTCCATGTTGGTTTGCTGCTGCGGAGCCGCCGGCGGCGGCGTGCTCCAGGCTGGGGCGCCGGCGGCGAACGACAGGAAAACGACGAGAAGGACAGTAAGCTTCAAGAGAGGCGGCAAGCGCATGGGCGGCTCCCGAATAGCGATGGATCGTGGACGTTCGCGCCACGGGCGCGGGAGGCCCGAGAGTGCTATGGGGGGGAGCGTTTTTCAAGGAATGGGGGCGACCGCCGCCATCCCCGCCTACAATCCTACCCCTCCCGCAAAGCCACGACCGGATCGACAACGCTCGCCCTGCGGGCCGGCAGGAAACTGGCCAGCGCCGCGACTCCGCCGAGCAGGAAGCCAACCACGCCCAACGTCAGTGGGTCGGTGCCGCTGACCTCGTACAGCACACTGGTCATCCCCATTCCGACGACGATCGCCAGGCCCAGCCCGATACCGAGGCCGATGGCGACCGGCAGCAGAGCCTGTCGCACCATCAAGCGCCGGACCTCCGTCCTGCCGGCACCCAGCGCCATTCGCACACCGATCTCTCGGGTACGATCGGCAACTGCGTAGCTCACGACGCCGTAGATCCCGACGGCCGCAAGGGTCAGCGCCAGCGCCGCGAACGCCGTCAGCATCGCCAGGGCGAAACGTTGCGGCGCGAACTGGCCGGCGAAGGCCTCATCGAGGGTGCGAATAGCGTAGATCGGTTGGCCGGGATCGATCGCCGCAACCTCGGCGCGAATCGCTTCCAACACGGAGCTCGGCTCGACGTCGGTGCGCACGATCAGGAACAACTGATTGTTGGTGCCCGCCGCCTGGCGAACGCTGTAAAAGAATTCCGGAGCCGGATCGCTGCCGAGGCCGAGATTCCTGGTATTGGCGACCACACCGACGATCTCCAGCACCCGGCCGTCACTGCCCGGCGGGCCGATCGTAAAGCGCTTGCCGACCGGGCTCTCGTCGGAAAAGTAGGCTTGGGCCAACGCGTCGTTGACCACCGCCACGAGCTGGGCTCCGTCGCGGTCCCGCGCTTCCAGCGTGCGACCGGCGAGTGTCGCGATGCCGAGGGTCGAAAAGTAGTCGTCGTCGACCATGGTGGCGTAGGCGACGGGCAAGCTGCCCTCATCAGCCAGTTCGGCGCCTTCCGGAGCAAACTGGGTGCGGCCGAACACCTGCGGTGGATGCTGCGTGCCAGTAGCCGTCGACCGCACTCCCGGGATCGTGTCGACACGCTCGCTGAGCTGCTGAAAAAACTCGGGGATAGCCTGACCTTCGTACTTGCTCCACGGCAACGTCAGGCGCATGGTGAGCACGTCATCGGTGTCGACGCCGGGATCGACGGACTGCAGGCGCATGAAGCTGTTGATGAGCAAGCCGGCGCCTACCAACAGCACGAGGGCGAGCGCCACCTCCGTGGCCACGAAAACTCCGTGCAAGCGGCGGCGCGACCGGCTCCCGGTTGATTGTCCGCTTTCCAGGCTGAGCGTCTGCTGGAGCTTGGAACGAGACGTCTGGAGGGCCGGAGCGGCGCCGAACACCACACCGGCAAGCAGCGAGATGCCGAGCGTGTACCAGAGCACACGCGAGTTCAGAGCGACTTCCGCAGTTGTCGGCAACAGGTTCGCTGGAATCTGAGAAACGAGCAACTGCAAGCCGCCCCAGGCCAGTGCGAGCCCCACGGCGCCGCCCAGCAGCGCGAGAATGCCGCTCTCCGTCAGCAACTGCCGGACGATGCGCACCCGCCCGGCGCCCAAGGCCGCACGTAAAGCGATCTCGCGCTGGCGGCCGGCGGAGCGTGACAGCAGCAAGCTGGCGATGTTGGCGCACACCAGCAGCAGGACGAATCCGACAGCCCCCATCAGGATGACCGCCGCCGGCTTGAGGGTTTGCACGTTGACGTCGGTCCAGGTCGCGGCAATGAGCTTGAAGTCGGCGTATTCCTCGAACTCGGGGCCGTATTCCGCCTCGGTGCGACGCGCCAGGGTCTCCAGTTCGGCGTTCGCCTGTTCCAACGTGGCACCCTCCGCCAGCCGCGCGATGATGTTGAACTGCCGGCGATTTCGGGGCAACAACTCAGGGTCCGCCCACATCGGCATCCACAGGTCGGTGCCGAAAATGAGCACCTCAGGGGGCATGATGCCGATCAGCGTGAACGGCTCGTCGTCGATCAGGATGGTCTTGCCGACGGCCGACTCATCGGCCGCGAAGCGTGATCGCCAGACACGGTGGCTGATGAGCGCCACCCGTTCGCCGGTCTCGATGTCCTCGCGCGAGAACCCCCGTCCCAGAAACGGCGTGGCGCCGAGGACGGGAAGCGCGTCGTCCCACCAGAACCCGGTGAACAGATTCTGCGGCATGTCGCCGCCGATGATCTGCCGGTTACCCATGTCGAAGCCGGCGATCCGGTCGAACGAGGTCACCTCATTGCGGATATCGGCAAATTCCGGCGCCGAGATCCGCTCGAAATACCCCAAATCCATGTTGAGCTGCGGATAGATCGTGCCGACACCGATGACGCGATCCGGCTCGTCAAACGAGAACGGATTCAACACGATCGCGTCGACCGCCGAGAAAATCACGGCATTGGCGCCGACTCCGAGCGCCAGCGTCAACACGACCGTGGCGGTGAAACCGGGGCGTGCGAGCAAAGTCCGAACGCCGAAGCGCAGATCGTGGGTGAGCATTTCAAATCTCCATTCTTGTTTGGCGTGCCAAAAGGCATCGGGAATCGCCCCGGTGGCGTCGCGCAACGGCTCGAAAGGCCGCCCGAACCGCAGTGCCCGCGGGGGCACAGGGACCGACGCGGCAGCAGCGATCTGCTCGTCGGGAACCGGGGCGATCGAGTACGGCGAGTGGCGTGCTTCCAGCTCGCCCTGCCACTCCTCGATCCAGTCGGCACGATCTCGACGCGCCACGAACAGGCCGAGCAGACGCACGAACGCCAATGACACGTCGAGCGCCAGACGGCGGGTTATTCGAGAAAAGGCGGCGACTCTCACGAAGTTTCGGTCACGGTCTCGCCGCCGGCCTCGGCCAGCGGCTCGTTGAGAATTCGAAAGCGCTGCAGCGCGCCGGCGAGGGCAACTTCGCCCCTCTTCGTCACCTGGTAGTAGCGCCGGCGCGGGCGCTTCGCCTGATCGGCGACCTGTTGCTTCTCCCATCGGGCGCCGACGAAGCCGAGTTGCTTCAACCGACGCAATGCCGGATACACGGTGCCGCTCGGCAACCCGGTGGCGTCCATGATGTCGAAGCCGTAGCGATAGCCGCGGGCAACGGACTGCAGTACCGCGACCGACGAGTACGTCAGATGAAAGCGTTGAACCATGCCGCACCTCGGGAGGTTTCGAGTTACCTATGTAGCATTCTGTATAACCTATGTAGCAAGCTACAGTAACTTACGGGTGCGATGCAAGGAAAGTTTCGAGCGGCGGGGGTGGGCTCTTTGCAGGTGGGGTAGTTGCGGTGCGGGACGCAGTTCAATTTTTTTGAATACCCGCCACCCGCTTTTCTTTGAATACCCGCCACCCTCCCCCTCCGGGGGCGGGCGAACCCCAGACCCCCCCCCGCGGGGGGCCCGGTTGGGGGGGGGGG
>CBDUXW010000275.1:0-5080 GCA_965371275.1 uncultured bacterium
CGAAACCCTACGTGGGCAAGCAAATCGTTCACCTGCCGACGGTCAAAACACACGGGCACTCGATCATGACCGGCGCCGTGAAGAACGCCTTCGGCGGCTTGCTGAAGGAAGTTCGGCACTACGCACACAAGTACATCCACGAGGTGCTCGTTGATCTGCTGATCATGGAGCGCCAGCTTCACCCCGCAACCTTCGCGGTCATGGACGGGGCGGTGTGCGGCGACGGCGCCGGGCCGCGGACGATGGTTCCCTACATCGGCAACCGCATCCTGGCTTCGGCTGATTCGGTGGCAATTGATGCGATTTCCGCCAAGCTCATGGGCTTTGATCCGATGGAGATCCCCTTCTTGAGAATGGCGCACGAGCGCGGTCTCGGCGTCGCGGATCTCAAGGACATCGAGATCGTCGGCGAGGACATCAGAGGCGTGAACTACGGCTTCACCAGCAAGAAGTCGTTTGTGATCTGGGGCGACCAGATGTTGCGCTTGGGAGCGCTGCGGCGCCTCGAGCACCTGCTGCTTCACTCGCCGCTGGTCGTGTGGGCACCGTTCGCATCGAACGTCTACCACGACTACGTGTGGTATCCGACCATCGGCCGTAGCCGTATCCGTAGCTTCGAGCGTACAGAGTGGGGTCAATTTCTCGAGGCACGATACCGACGGGGCCGTCCTGAACCGCCCGAGGACCTGCGGGGGAACCCGAACTGAGCGCCGACGGATACCGAATCGACTACGACAACCTCGACGTGGTCGACCTGGTTGCGCAAATCAGCGAGCGTGCCCGCCGAAGCGAGGCCGACCCGGAGATTGAGACCGACATCGAGGCCCGCACGCGAGCCCGTCTGCGCGCTGCCGTTGATCTCGACGATGAACGTGCCTATGAGCTGCAAGACTCGCTGGGATTGGCGGGCGATTGGAACGTAACGCCTCAGGATCTCGTGGGCTCGCGGGAGGGCGGCGGCATCGGCGCACTGCTGGGGATCTTCCGGCGGCTTGTGCGGCCGGGTCTCAAGTTGTTTGCCAACTTCGACAGACCGCTTTACAAACAGTTCAAAGTCAACTTGGGAGTCGCCGACGCACTCCACGAATTGCTCCACAGCACCGCGGAGCTCGACAGGCAACTCCAGGATGTTTCCCGGCGACTCGAGGCGCTCGAGGCTCGCGACAGCGCTTCTGTGGCAGCCGACGACACCGACTCGGACTGACAAGCGTTTCCCACGATGCGCCTTGCCTTCGTAGTCCAACGATACGGCCTGGAAATCCGCGGCGGCGCGGAGCTCCACTGCCGATTGATCGCCGAGTTGCTGGCCCCGCGCCACGAAGTAGAGGTTGTCACGACCTGTGCCGCCGACTACCTGACGTGGGCCAACGTCTACCCCCATGGCCTCGACGAGGTAAACGGCATTCCGGTGTGGCGATTTCCAGTCAAGCGGCCACGCGATGTGCGACGCTTCGGACAACTGCAGGACGAGGTGTTCCTGCGCCGGCACAGCGACAAGCAGGCACACAGGTGGCTGACCGAGCAGGGACCCTACAGTCCGGCGTTGCGCGACTGGATTGCCGACTATCGCGACCGCTTCGACTTCTGGATATGCTTCTCCTACCGTTACTGGACGACCTTTCACGCCATGCACGCGGCCGCAGGTCGAGCCATCCTCGTGCCCACTGCCGAGCCCGATCCGGCGATCGACGTGCCGCTGTTTCACCCCGTTTTTCGCGGTGCCCGCGCCATCGTCTTCAATTCGCATGAAGAGCGCGCGATGATCCTCGAGCGCAGCAACGCGCACGACGTCCCCGGCGACATCATCGGTGTAGGAATTCAAGAGCCACCGGCGGCCGAGGCCGCCGATGACGGCTTTCGCCGTCATGCCGATGCGCAACGTTTTCGACAAGAGTTCGGCATTGAAGAGCCGTTTGCCCTCTATGTGGGCCGCATTGACGCCAACAAAGGCTGCCAGCAACTCTTCGATTTCCACACACGCGCTGCCGAGCGGTTCGCCGAGCACGGCACCACGCCGCCACTTCTGGTTCTTGCCGGGCATCCGGTACTGCCGATTCCGGATCATCCGTTGATCCGGCACATCGGAACCGTCGACGAGCAACAGAAGTTCGATGCTCTAGCGGCCGCGTCGCTGCTGGTGATGCCGTCCTTTTACGAGAGCCTGTCGATGGTTTTGAATGAGGCCTGGGCGCTCGCCAAACCCGTCCTCGTGAACGGCCACTGCGCCGTGCTTCGCGGCCAGGTGGAGCGCAGCAACGGCGGCCTCTACTACAAGGACGGCGGCGAGTTCGCCGCCGCCCTGGACCTGCTCATGACCGATCAGAAACTCGCCGAAGCGTGCGGCGCGCGCGGTCGCGCCTATTTCGACGACAACTACCAGTGGCCGGTGATCGAGGAAAAATACGAGCGCCTACTGGCAGCGGTGTCATGAGCGGCGCCGCCGCACGCCCGCGGGCAATCCACCAGTTGTCGGTATCGGCAGCCTACGGCGACGCCATCGGCGGAGAGATCTTCACGGTCCGCGACGCATTGCGTCGAGCCGGCTACGAGTCGGAAGTGTTCGTCGAGCTTGTCGATTCGCGCATGGCAAGCGAGGTGCGTCCGTACCAGGAGTACCGCGAGCACAGCGATCCGGACAACGTGGCGCTGTTGCATTTCTCGCTCGGATCCAAGGTGTCGGCCTTGGCGCGCGAGATCGACGATCGGCTCGTGCTCATCTATCACAACATCACGCCGGCCGCATACTTCGCACCCTACGCGCTCGGCATCGCCCGCGATTGCCAGCGCGGCAGGGTGGAGCTCGCCACGCTGGCGGAGCGCAGCTCCCTGGCCCTCGGCGACTCCGAGTACAACCGTCGCGAGCTCGAGGAGTTAGGCTTCGACCCGACCGGCGTGCTGCCGCTGATCATCGATCTGTCGCGCCTCGACGGACCCGCGGATCCCATGGTGCGGCAGAGATTCGCCGACGGGCGCACGAACCTGCTGTTTGTCGGCCGTTGCGTGCCGAACAAGAGCATCGAGGATCTGCTACGGGCCTTCGCCTACTACCGTTCCTTCATCGACCATCGCAGTCGACTCATCATCGTCGGCGAATACCGCAGCTTCGTGCTCTATTTCGATGCCCTCCAACAACTGTGCTCTGACCTGAAGCTCGACGAGGTGTACTTCACCGGGCATGTGTCGCAAGCCGAGCTCAACGCCTTCTATGAAATCGCAGATTGCTTCGTATGCGCCTCCGAGCACGAAGGTTTCTGTGTACCGATCTTCGAGGCCATGCACCGGGAGCTGCCCGTAGTGGCATACTCGGCGGCGGCAATTCCATACTCCACAGGGCGCGGCGTGCTCTTGCTGAACGACAAGGATCCGGCTCTATTCGCCGAGACGGTTCATCAGGTACTCACCGACGACAGCTTGAAAAAGCGCCTGCTGGAGCGTCAGCGAGCAGCTCTGGCGACACTCGATCACGAACGACTCGTCGACGAGCTGATGCGCCATCTGCAACAGGCGGGGCTCGTAGAGTGCACCCGTTGATCCGTGCGAAAGCGTTTGCAGGCGCCGCTGTGGGGAAGCACTGATGCAGATTCACCAGCTATTGGCGTCCGCCCACGAGGGCGATGCGACGGGAGACGCCGCGCGGGCACTGGCGACCCGGCTCTCGGCAGATGGCCACGATGCCGGTGTCTTCGCGCTCCACGTCGATGAGTCGCTGCGTGGCGCCGTCGGGCGCATCGACGACCTTCCGGATGCCGGTCCTGATGACGCCACGATGTTGCACTTCAATATCCCGTCGCCGCTCGCCGACCTGCTCCGCAGCCGCGCCGGCCGCCGCATGATCTGCTACCACAACCTGACGCCACCGCAGTTGCTGTTGCCGCATTGTCCCGACCTCGCCCGGCTAACGGCTCTCGGTCGCCAGCAACTGCAGGAGTTGGCAGCCGCGGGGACAGTGGATCTGGCAATCGGCGTTTCGGCGTACAACACCCGCGACCTGCGCGAGACCGGCTTCTCCTCGACCGCCACCGTACCGCTGCCGATCGATCTCGGGCGCCTGTCAGGTCCGACGAACCCGGTGCTCGAAGCGGAGCTGGCCGCCAACCCCCTACCCACGTTCATTACCGTGGGCCGCGTCGCGCCCAACAAGCGCATCGAGGATTTCATCAAGACGGCCGCCTACTACCTGCGCTACATCAGTCCGCAGGCGCGCTTTCTTGTCATCGGCAGCACTCGTGGTCTCGAGTCCTATGTGGATGCGCTGATCGAGTTGCACGGAGACTTGAAGCTCGACGACAGAGTCAACTTCGTCAATCACGTCTCGTTGGCGGACCTGACGACGTACTACCGGCACGCCAGCGCCTATGTGTGCACCAGCGCCCACGAAGGCTTCTGCGCACCGCTGTTGGAGGCCATGACCCTCGGTGTACCGATCGTCGCCCGTCGCGCTGCAGCCGTCCCAGAGACCCTCAGCAACGCCGGGATCATGGTTGATTCCGAAGATCCCGCGGCGTGGGCCGAGATACTCCACGCCGTGATTTCAGACGATGCGCTTCGTGATCGCTTGGTGGGACTCGGCGCCGAGCGCGTACGCTACTTCGACAGCACGCGGGTCCTCGACCAGTGGGTCGCAACGCTGACACCCGGTGACCGGCGGACTTCGTCTTCCGCCGCAGCGGCGCTCGAGACGGAGCCCGGCTTGTGAGAATCGCCGCCGTCGTGCAGCGCTACGGAACGGAGATCGTCGGCGGCGCCGAAACGTTGTGCCGTGGCGTTGCTGAGGGACTGGCGGCAGGCGGTCACGAGGTCGAGGTGTGGACCACGTGTGCGCGCTCGTACCGCACCTGGGCCAACGCCTATGCCGAAGCCGTCGAACAGATCAACGGCGTCGCCGTGCGACGGTTCCGCGTCGACACAGAGCGCAACATGGAGGAATTCAACGCCCTGTCGGCCAGCCTGTTCGGCGGGCCGCACGACGGCGACGATGAGCGCGCCTGGCTCGAGGCACAGGGACCTCTGTCCCCGCAGCTGTTGCATCACATCCACACGTTGTCAGGGGACTTCGATCGATTGCTGTTCTTCACCTACC
>CBDUXW010000276.1:0-5074 GCA_965371275.1 uncultured bacterium
CCCCCGCCGTCAGGATGCCCACCAGAAAGAACGCGACCAACGGATGCATCCGACGCAGGCGAACCATCGTAGCGCCCCATCCCGAACCGTCGGCAGCAAGCTTGAAAGACTGAACGTCGTCGCGCTTGGCCAGCACCGAGTGCACCACGCGTCGCAACGTCCCCTTGCCCTTCCCATGCACGATTCGCACGTCCCGCAACCCCTTCTCCCGACAAGCGTCGAGGTAATCGCCCACCAGTTCCTTTGCATCACCGGGGGCGAACTGATGCAGATCGAGCACGCCGTCGATCGGGTACTCAACGACCTCCTCGGCCGTTCCCTCGGGGACCTCGTCCGTCGGGTCCTCCGCCCGTGTGGGGTCGCCGCCTGGAATTACGACCCCTCCCCAGCCTGGATGCGCTGCGCCACATCCTTGACCTCCTGCCACACGCGCAGCGTGTTGCCACTCCATATCTTGGCGATGTCCTCGACGCTGTAGCCACGCTTTACCAGCTCGAACGTGACGTTGAAGGTCTCGGCGGCGCCATCCCAACCCTCGATGCCCCCACCACCGTCGAAATCGGAGCTGATCGCCACGTGATCGACGCCGATCAGGTCGACGGCGTAATCGATGTGATCGACGAAGTCCTGCACGTTGACGGCGAGAAACACGGCATCGATCTCGGGCATGCGCTCATCGAATTCAGCCTGGGCCGCTGCGCGGGCGGCGCGCTCTTCCTCCGTCATTTCAGGTTGCGCACCGCGACCGCCACCACCCCGACCGCCCCGTCCGCCCCGACCGCCGCCGAATCCGCCGCGCCCCGGCAGACCCACTTCTTCACGGAGTGCCGCGATGGCCGCGTTGCGCTCGGACGTGTCCCTGACGTAGTTGCCAAGCGCCACCATCTGCACAACGCCGCCGTTCTCCTGCAACGCCATGAGCTGCTCGTCGTCGAGGTTACGGCCGTGATCGCGCAGCGCGTAGACACTGGAATGCGAGGCAATGACCGGCGCCTGCGAGACCTCGAGAACTTCCATCATCGTCTGCTTGCCGGCGTGTGAGACGTCAACCATGATGCCCCACTTGTTCATCTCGGCTACCGCCTGCCGGCCGAGCTCGCTCAGGCCGCCATGCAGCTCGCCGGCGGCCCATCCCGGCGTCTGCGAGTCGCCGAGCTGGTTGTGGCCGTTGTGCGTGATGCCCATATAGCCGGCGCCGAGATCGGCGAACTGCTTGATCAGCGACAAGTCTTCGCCCATCGGAAAGCCGTTCTCGATGCCGATTGCCGCCACCAGCTTGCCTTCTGCCACCAGCCGCTCGACGTCGGCCGGGCTTGTAGCCAATCCAATTTGATCGGAATACACCTCGTCGGTCATCCGATGGATGCCCTCGAACTTTTGCATCGCCGCGGCCAGGGCGTCAGCGTAACCCTCGGCGTTCAGGCCGCCGCCTTCGGCGCGCGGCTGGCCGACGTAGACGATGAAAAACACCACATCGAGGCCGCCTTCACGCATCGTGTGCAAATCGACCTTGCGGCCGGCGCGCACGCCCGGATCCTCACCTTCCGAGCCATCCGTCGGCGTGAAGTTTCCCGATATGTCCTTGTGGGTGTCGAGCGTAACGACGCGGTCGTGAATTTCGCGGGCGCGGGCCTCGAGATCGTCGTCGCCCAACGTGCCACCCTCGGTGCCCCCACCGCCGCAAGCGGCAAGCGCGATTACCAGAACCGCGCAACCGACGTTGCGCAGCCCTCCAATAAACGTACAGCGATGCGTGGTCATGGACCTGTCTCCCTGAAGGTTCGCAACGTCTTGTCGAAACAGCCCTATGAAAGAACGGACGGCCGGGGAACACAAGTCTGCGTCCGATTCGGGCTTTCGTGGCGCTAGGGAATCAAGCCCCCGCCATCGACGACAAGGGAAACGCCCGTGACGTACGATGATGCATCGCTGGCCAGATACAGCGCGGCGCGGGCGATTTCTTCGGGGGTGCCGACGCGGCCGCTGGGCCGGTCGGCGGCTTCCCGAAAAAAATCGGCTTCCGGCTCGCCGAGCGCGGCTGCCTCCCGGCGCAGCATGGGTGTGTCGACGTCACCCGGGCAGATGCAATTGACGCGGATACCGTCGGGCGCGTGATCGATGGCCATCGCCTTGGTGAGCTGAACTACCGCTCCTTTGGAGGCACAGTAGACGGCCGCCCGCGGTCCCGCCGCGATCCCCCACCCCGACGCCGTATTGATGATCGCGCCGCCGCCGGATTCGCGCATCGGTGGAATTGCTTGGCGCGACAGCAGGTAGATCGCCTTCACGTTCACGTCCATGGTGCGATCCCACTCTTCCTCGCTCGTCTCGAGAACCGTGGCACGGCAGATGATGCCGGCGTTGTTGAACAACACGTCGATCGCCCCGAGCTCGGCGAGCACCCGCTCGATGACACGGTTGCAGTCGGCTGCGTTGGTGACGTCGGCTGTCGTGAACAGCGCCCGTCCGCCCGCCGTTCGGATGCCCTCGGCTACGAACTCACCCTGCGGATCGACATCGACGACGCAGACCGCGGCGCCCTCCTGCGCGAACAGCGTTGCAGCCGCATAGCCGATGCCCGAGGCGGCGCCGGTAATCACCGCCACCTTGCCGACCAGGCGACCCGCCGGTGCGGCCGCTTCACCGCCGTTCGCAGCCCCCTCGCGACGCATGGATCAGGCGCTCAGCGCCTGCTCGACCGCGTCGATGGTGAACGCCACGTCGTCGTCGGTATGCGCCACGCAAGCCACCGAATGCAGTGCCGCCGACGGGCTCATGTAAATTCCGTGATCGAAGAGTCGCCAGACGAGCTGCTGGTAAGCGGATCGATCGACATGCGCGCAGAACGCGCGGTAGTCACGAATCTCGGCCTGATCGGTGAACATGATCTGCAACATCGGACCGACGCTCTGAACGATCGCCGGCGTCCCCGTGCGCTCGAACACCTCGCGCAAGCCGCCGCACAGCGACTCGCCGATCCGCCATAAGTGGGCGATGGCAGCGCCGTCGTCTTTCTTCAGCTCGCGCAGGTTGGCCGCCGCCGCGTACATGCCGAGACGCGAGGCGTTCTGCGTCCCGTAATGCAACACGCCGCCCCAGGCGAGGCCTTCCATCAGGTCGGCGCGACCACAGAATCCGGCCACCGGCAGGCCGGCGCCGACTCCCTTGCCGAATGTGACGATGTCGGCATCGACGTTGAAATGCTCCTGACAGCCGCCCGGGGCAATGCGAAAGCCCGTTACGGTCTCGTCGAGGATCAGCAACACGTCGTGGTCGCGGGTCAGCTCGCGCAACGCTTTCAGGTAGCCTGGCGCGGGCCCGATGACGCCGATGTTGGCCATCACTCCCTCGGTAATCACCGCCGCCACCTGGCCGCGGTTGTCGCGCACCGCGCGCTCGATGGCATCGAGGTCGTTCCACGGCACGACAATCGTGTCGTCGAGTGCCTTGCGGTTGAGGCCGGAGCTGTCGGCGATCTTCACCGGATCGTTGCGATGCCCCAGTGATGCCTCCGGGTGTGGATGCGCGTTCACCAGGAAATCGTCGTACCAGCCGTGATAGTGGCCTTCGAACTTGATGAATTTGGGGCGCCCGGTCATGCCGCGCGCCAGGCGGATGGCCGCCATCGCCGCCTCGGTCCCGGTGTTCGCGAATCGCACCTTCTCCGCGCCCGGGATCATCGAGGCCACCAGCTCGGCGACTTCGACCTCGATCTCGGTGGCTGCCGCCAGCAGGTTGCCGCCCGCGGCCGCCTGCTGGATTGCTTCGACCACGGCAGGATGTGCGTGACCCAACGGCAGGGCCCCGTAGGCCAGCATCCAATCCAAGTAACGGTTGCCGTCGACATCCCAGACGTAGGCGCCCTGGCCGCGCTCGAGAAAAAGCGGGTACTCGCCATAGTTCGCCGGCCCCCGCGACGGCGAGCTGCCGCCCTCGATCATGAACTCGACGGCGCGCTTGAATAGGGCTCTCGATGTATCGGTGCTGCGACTCATGCCCTCGCTCGGCTTTCGTTCCCGGCGCCGCGTCGCTAACCGCTGGCAAGCCCCCCGGCGGTCTCGCCACCGTCGATTGTGAATACGTGCCCGGTGATGAACGCGGCCTCGTCGGATGCCAGGAATGCAAACATGGCGGCGATCTCCGTCGGCGACGCTTGCCGTTTCAGGGGAATCTTCTCGTTGAGCTCGTCCGTCATCTGGGTGGTGTATTCGCGGGATTGCATGGGCGTCAGAACGTATCCCGGAGACACGGCGTTGACGCGAATGGTGGGCGCGAGCTCGAGCGCCATCGTTCGGGTCAATCCGATAAGACCCGCCTTGCTGGCGTTGTAATCGGCATACAACGGATAGCCCATCGTGCCGTTCGTCGACGCCGTATTGAGTATCACGCCACCGCTTTCTCGCAGCATCCATTTGGCGGCAACCTGCGCCACGTGGAAGGCCCCGGTCAGGTTGGCGCTGATGACCCAGTCCCATTCTTCCGGCGTGATGTCGATGAACCGGTGGCGAACGCTGATCCCGGCGTTGTTGATCAGGATGTCGATGCCTCCCAGGAGTGTTTTGATCCTGGCGAAGGCATCATCGACCTGTTGTCGATCGCGAACGTCGGCGATCACGAAACCTTCGAGCAGGGTGATCTCCTCGCGCATCCGTTCGCACCGTGTCGAATCGATGTCGAGTATCAGGACACGCGCCCCCTCCTGGATGAAGCGCTCGACGGTTGCCGCACCGATACCGCTCGCTCCCCCGGTAACAACGACTCGTTTACCGCGCAAGCCTTCCATGTGTGGTCCCTTCCTAACGAAGCGCGCCGAGTCGCTCCACGTTTACGCCGTATCCGAGCGCGTACTCCTCGAATTTCACCGCCAGCTCGGCCGCCCGAGCGGCGACGTCGTCGGGTCGTAGCGTGCTGCCGTCAACTCCCAGCTCCTCCTCCAGGATCCCACGAGAAACTTCCGTGAGCGTGACGCTGCCATCTTCCTCTATCTGCTCGATGCCGTCGAACCGGTGTGATGCTTCGTTGATCGCTACCGCATCCTCTCGTGCGAGGCCCGGGATGTCGACAACTCGTACCG
>CBDUXW010000277.1:0-5058 GCA_965371275.1 uncultured bacterium
CTGCAGAAGGGGATCGGCTTGGGCTATGTACCGGCCGAGATGACGGCTCCCGAAACACAGCTCCACGTCGACGTGCGCGGCCGCAAGCTGGCCGCTACCGTTGTGAAGACGCCGTTCTACCGGCGTCCCAAAACCGATTGAAGCGGAGGCTTCGATGGCTGATTATCCCGACAATTACAAATACACCAAGGAACACGAGTGGATCTCGGTGGACGGCGACGTCGGTACGATCGGGATCACGCACCATGCGCAGGAGGAGCTCGGCGATGTCGTCTACGTCGAGCTGCCGGCGGTTGGTGAGCAGATTCAATCCGGCCAGTCGTTCGGCACCATCGAATCGGTGAAAGCCGTTTCCGACCTCTTCGCGCCGGTGTCGGGCGAGGTTACCGAGGCCCACGAGGGCCTGATCGACCAACCGGAGCTGGTGAACGAAGACCCGCACGCCGGCGCCTGGTTGGTGCGCATCCGTCTCAGCAATCCCGCCGAGGTTGATGGATTGATGTCGGCAACCGACTATCGAAGTTTCCTCGAGGCGGAAGGCGACCACTAGGTTCCCGGTCGCGCCCGACACAGTGAAGACATGAGCGATACGAACGATTCCCGGGGTCCCGGCAGGTACCAACCGCTGGGCCCGCTGGACCGCGTGCAGATGCTGCAGACCATCGGCGTTGCCGACGTCGACGAGTTGTTCTCGTCGATTCCCGACAGCTTGCGGTTCCGCGGCGAGCTTGCCGTTGAAGAGGCGTTGTCGGAGCCGGAGCTGTTGCGCCACATGGGTGAGCTGGCGGCGGCTGACGGTCCGGCCGGCGGGATGCTGAGCTTCTTGGGAGCGGGTTGTTATCCGCACTTCGTGCCGACGCATGTCGATGCGCTCATCCAGCGACAGGAGTTCATGACCGCCTATACGCCGTACCAGGCGGAAATCAGTCAGGGAACGCTGCAGGCGATCTTCGAGTTCCAGACACTGGTGTGCATGCTCAGCGGCATGGAAGTGTGCAACGCTTCCATGTACGACGGCGGTAGCGCGGTGGCCGAGAGCATCTTGATGGCCCGCCGCCTGCGACGCGGGGGTGGCCGAGTGCTGTGTTCCGAAGGCCTGCACCCGGCCTATCGAGAGGTCGCCGAGACCTACGCGACGCACCTTGACCTGACGTTCGAAACCATCGAAGTGGGAACCGACGGACGCACGCCGGTTCCCGAGCTGGCCGACGACGTGGTGGCGGTAGTCGCCCAGCAGCCGAACTTTTTCGGGGTCGTCGAGGATCTCCGCGATCTGGGTGCTGCGGTAGGGGCGAGCGATGCGAAGTTCATCGTCGCGACCACCGAGCCGGTGGCGTGGGCGCTAACGTTGCCGGTCGGCGAAATGGGCGCCGACATCGTCGCCGGGGAGCTGCAGAGCTTCGGCAATGCGCAAAACTACGGCGGTCCGCTGGTCGGCTTCATCGCGACACGTCAAGAATACGTGCGCAACCTGCCGGGGCGGCTTGCCGGCCAGACGGTCGATGCGAATGGACGCCGCGGCTTCGCCCTCACGTTGGCGACGCGTGAGCAGCACATCCGCCGTGCCAAGGCGACGTCGAACATCTGCACCAACACCGCGCTGTGCGCGCTTGCCACCTGTATCCACCTGTGCAGCCTTGGGCGCAACGGGATCCGCGAGTTGGCGCTACAGAACCTGGCCAAGGCGACCTACGCACGCGCGCAACTAACCGCGATCGACGGCGTCGAAGCCGTATACAGCGGACCGCACTTCAACGAGTTCACCGTTCGTCTGCCGGTGGCCGCTCGCCAGGTCGTCGACAACAGCGTCGAGAAGGGCGTCGTGCCGGGCGTCGTGCTCGGTCGTTTTGATCCGGCGCGCCGCGACGAGTTGCTGGTCTGTGCCACCGAGGTGCACAGCAAGGACGACATCGACAAGCTGGCGGCGACGGTGGCGGAGGTGTGCCGATGAGCCCGCAGCGCGGCAACTTGCGCGACGATCAGGCGCAGCTCAAGGACGAGGGTTTGATCTTCGAGCGCGGCAGCCCGGGGCGAGTCGGATGTTCGCTGCCTGCTTTGGATGTTCCCGAGGTCGACCCCGCCGCGGTGTGGGGTGCCGATCAGGTGCGTAACGAAGTCGCCGGCTTCCCCGAGGTGTCGGAGGTCGACGTGGTGCGGCACTTCACTCGCATCTCGCAGCACAACTTCGGCATCGAGTCGGGCTTGTTTCCACTCGGCTCCTGCACGATGAAGTACAACCCGAAGGTCCACGAGCGCATCGTGCGTTTGCCGGGCTTCGCCGGCGCCCATCCGTACATGCCGGCGGGCATCATGCAGGGCGGCCTGGAGCTGATGTCGCGACTCGAGCGCGCCCTGGCCGCCGTCACCGGAATGGATCGTGTCACGTTGCAACCGGCAGCCGGAGCGCACGGCGAGATGACCGGCATCATGTTGATCGCCGCGTATCACGCCCAACGAGGCGAGACACAGCGCCGCAAGGTGCTGATCCCGGATTCGGCGCACGGCACCAATCCCGCGACCGCCAGCTTTTGCGGCTTCGATCCGGTGGAAATCCCGAGCGACAGTCGTGGCACCATCGATATCGAAGCATTGCGCGCCGCGGCCGACGACACGACGGCGGCCTTGATGCTGACCAACCCCAACACCCTCGGTCTCTTCGAGGACCAGATGGAGAAAATTGCGGAGATCATGCACGGTTGCGGCGCCCAGATTTACTGCGACGGCGCCAACCTCAATGCCATTCTCGGCAAGACACGACCCGGAGACATGGGCGTCGACGTATTCCACATCAATCTGCACAAGACGTTCACCACACCACACGGCGGCGGTGGCCCCGGTGGTGGGCCGGTGGCGGTGCGCGAACATCTGGTTCCGTTCCTGCCGCGGCCGACGGTCGAGCGCCACGACGAGTCCGGAGAGCTCTACTTCGATTGGGACCGGCCCGACAGCATCGGCAAGGTGCTGTCGTTTTACGGCAACTTCGGCATCCTGGTGCGCGCCTACGCCTACATCCGGACGCTGGGGGCGGTCGGTCTGCGGCAGGTAGCCGAAGATGCCGTGCTCAACGCCAACTACATCCAGGCGCGCCTCAAGGACGTCTACCATCTGCCGCAAGATCGTTTCTGCATGCACGAGGTGATCTTCTCGGACAAGGCGCAGAAAGCGCACGACGTGACGGCCATGGACATCTGCAAGCGCCTGATGGATTACGGCTACCACCCGCCGACGGTGTACTTCCCGCTGGTTGTGGCCGGTGCTCTGATGATCGAGCCTACCGAGAGTGCAAGCTGTGAAGACCTCGATGCCTTCATCGAGGCAATGACGGCAATCGCGAAAGAAGCTGAAACCGACCCGGAACGGGTACGCGGGGCGCCCCACAGCACCTTCCTGTCGCGTCTCGACGAGGCCCGGGCGGCGCGCAAGCCGATCCTTCGTTGGCGACCCGAAGCCAGCGAAGAGGCGGCCGTCGTGGATGTCCCGGAAGCCGGATAGCCGGGTAATGCGCACCATCGGTATTCTCGGCGGCATGGGTCCGGCCGCCGGGGCCGATTTCTATTCTCGCGTCGTCGCCGCACACGGCGCGCCGCGCGACCAGGACCACCCGCCGTGCATTTTCTACAGCGCCACGCAGGTACCTGATCGGACGGCCCATTTGCTCGGCGACGGGCTCGACCCGACGCCGGCGCTCACGGAAGCGGCCGTCCTGCTGGAGCAGTCCGGCGCCGAGTTCATCGCTATACCCTGCAATTCGGCGCATGCTTTTCTCGGGTCGATCCGCGTCGCCGTGAGCATTCCAGTGCTCGACATGATCTCGCTGGCCGTCGAGGCGGCTGTCGCCCGTGTCCCTGACGCCGAGCGCGTCGGTGTGCTGGCGGCCACCGGCGCCGTTCGTGTCGGCCTGTACGACGGTCTGCTGGCGGCCAACGGTCGCGAGCCGGTGTATCCGGAGCCGGCGCTTCAAGACGACGTGATGGCGGCGATCCGCGACGTCAAGGGCGGCGTGGTTCCCGGAAGCGGGTCGGGGGAGCGCTCCGACAGCAGGCTCGTGCACGCCGCCCAGTGCCTGGTCGATGCCGGAGCCGAAGTCCTGATCATGGGCTGCACGGAAGTGCCCTTGGCGCTCGATGGGCGCGATTGTCCGGTTCCGGCGGTCGATGCCAACCAGGTGCTGGTCGAGGAAACCCTGGCGCTGGCCACCGGCGCTCAGGACTTCTAGCGATGCAGTTCGTCGACGTGACGCTGCCGCCCGGGGCCGACCGCAGCTACGAAGTCGTCGTCGGCATCGCGGTGCCGCAGGGCGTGGCGGCCGATCTGGTGGAACACTTCGGCGCGGCTCGCTGGGCGGTTATCAGCGATTCCAACGTGGGCCCCCTGTACGCCGAGCCGGTGGCGGCGGCGCTGCGCGCCGCGGGCGCCCATGCCGAGTGCATGTCATTCCCGGCCGGAGAAGCGGCGAAAACACGCGAGACGGCGGCGCGCGTGCAGGACGAGATGATCGGTCGCGGTCTGGGGCGCGACACTTGGGTGGCGGCCGTAGGTGGGGGCGTGGTCGGCGACATGGCCGGATTCGTGGCGGCGACGTTGTACAGGGGCCTTCCCTATGTACAGGTGCCGACGACCTTGCTGGCCATGGTCGACAGCAGTGTCGGCGGCAAGACCGGCGTCGACACGCCGGCCGGCAAGAACCTCGTAGGAGCGTTCCTGCAGCCGCGCCGGGTGCTGATCGACGTGAGCGTGCTGAAGTCGTTGCCGCGCCCGGAAATCGCCGCGGGCCTGGCCGAGGTCATCAAGTACGGCGTCATACTAGACGCTGACCTCTTCGCGGCGCTGGAGGCCGGATTGCTGGACGAAGCCCTGGAGGGGTCGCCGGCGGCGTTGCAGCGCTTGGTGGCCCGGTCGTGCGATCTCAAGGCCGGCGTGGTGTCTGCCGACGAGACCGAGTCGGATTATCGGCAGATCCTGAACTTCGGTCACACGGTGGGGCACGCCATTGAGACGGTCCACGACTACGGTCTGCGGCACGGAGAGGCGGTGGCCATCGGCATGGTCATCGAGGCG
>CBDUXW010000278.1:0-5012 GCA_965371275.1 uncultured bacterium
TTCACCCACCGCGTCGGTCACGGCATGGGCATGGACGGGCACGAATGGCCCTACCTGGTGAAGGGCAACACGTTGCCGCTGGCCCCCGGCATGACCTTCAGCGACGAGCCCGGTATCTACATTCGTGGCGAATTCGGCGTACGGCTCGAAGACGACATGGTCATCACCACCGACGGCGCCGAGCTGTTCACGCCACAGAGCCCGTCACTCGAAGACCCGTTTGCCGGAGTGAGCTGACCCGCGAGAAGTCCGCGCTCGCGGCTCCCGGCGGACGCCCGCCCGCTCGCCCGGACCTGAAGTACCGATCGGCGTCAACGAGACGGCGGCAGCCGTGACCCTACTGGCGACAGCCACTACCTTCGTGGTACGAAGTGGTGCCGTTTCTCGAATTCATGTGCTTCCCTACTCGCTCACGCTGGAGAAATCCCAATGTTCCTTCGCCGCTCGCTGCTCGCTGCCGCACTCGTCGCCCTACTTGCCTTGCCCGCCATCGCCCAGCAGGCCATGTCCGAGGAAAACTACGACGCCGCCATGAAACAGGTTCGTGCCACCTTCGGCGGCGTTCGCGACCAGGTCGAGGCGGAGGCCGGCGCCGACGTAGCGGCCGCCGGCAAGGAGCTCGCCGAGTTGTTCGAGAAGGTCGAAGCATTCTGGGAAGCACGCGAGGTCGAATCGGCCATCGAGATCTCGGCCGGCGCCCGCGACGCGGCGCTGGAGCTGCAAAAAGCCGGCGAGACCGGCAACTTCGAAGCCGCCGGCGAGGCGTTTCAACTGCTCCGCGCCACGTGCCGCGGTTGCCACGGACAGTACCGAGAGGAACTGGCGGACGGCAGCTACCGCATCAAACAAGGTTCGTAGCAGACCGTGCCGGAGGCGTGATGAATCTGCGGAGACCCTGAAATCGGCGAAGTTTCCGGTTGACCTCTTTCCGCAGCACTCCTACGATTCCTGCTATTGCCCACCCTGGAGACTGCGGTTTTGCGTACCATCGCTGTCTGCAATCTCAAAGGCGGCGTCGGTAAGACGACGACCGTCGTCAACTTAGGTGCGAGCCTGGCCCGTAATGGTCGCCGGGTATTGCTCATTGATTGCGACGCTCAGGGAAGCCTCACCTCCTGGCTCCGGGCCGAACCCCGTAACGGCGAACCGACGCTCTACGAGATTCTTCGCGGCCAGGCCACCGTGCGCGCCGCCGCGGCGCCGACGCGCTGGCCCAACATTTCGGTGGTCCCGGCCGCCGCCAAGCTCGCCGAGATCGACCGTGGCGCACTCGCCGGCGAGCGGGTGCTGTGGGCTCGCATGTCCGACGACTACGACTACGCGCTGCTCGATTGCTCGGCATCGCCCGGCGTCGTGCTGTCCAATGCGCTGACCGCCGCCGACGACGTCATCGTGCCTGTGCAAGCGAAGGGCATGGCTCTCGGCGGCGTCGCCCGCCTGCGGCGACTGATCCGGGACATCGGCGCCCGCAGCCAGAAGGATGTGGATCTGTCGGCAATACTCGTGTGTCTGTTCGACGGCAGAACCTCGATCGCGCGCACCGTGCTCGGCGAGCTACGCGCCAAGTACGGTGATCTGGTTTTCGATACCGTCGTGCACGAAAACGTCAAGCTGTCGGAGGCGGCCGACAAGCGGCGGCCGATCACCGACTACGCGCCGACGTCGCGCGGCGCAGCTGAGTACGCCGCCATCGCCTTCGAATTGATGACCCGTGAGCACCGGCCGATTCGCATGCTGGTGCCCTCGTCGGTTACTACACAGATCAGTGTTCCGAAGCCCGCAACCGAGCCGTTCCGGGCGTCGACGAGCAGCGCATCGACAGTGTCGGCCAGCCCGCATCACAACCTGCCTCCGACCTCTCCTTTGACGCAGGACTAGCAGGATCAAGTATTGACCCGGCTGCATCCGTCACGCTGGCCCCTCGTCCTTTGGGTGCTGCTGTCGCTCGGCGGCGCCTTCCTGAAGGTGGATTACACGCTCGGCTCTTTCTCCTTCGCACCGGCCGCGGCGTTGCTCAGCGGCACCTGGCTGGGGCCGTGGCGTGCGGCATCGGTGCAGGCGGCAGCCACGATCCTGCTGGTACCCGTATCCCTTGTATTTCCGGGCGCCGTCGGCATCGGCGATTGGGGATTCCGTCTGGGGTTGATCGTGGCGGCGTTCGTCGCCGGCAGCGTGGCATCAGCCGACAGCAACGGCGCCCATCCGACGCGGCGCGTCCGTATGACCGTTTTCGGCGCCGCCGGAGCCACCGTCGGCCTCGCCTTCACGATCATGCCGCGAATGACGCTGGGCGACATCGGCACCTATTTCGCGCTGGTTTTCGTGCTGGGCAGCGCGATCGCGGTGTTCTACGCCTACCGGATGGTCCCTGAGCCGGGGCGCTTCATCGGCTACGTTTTTTGCCTGCTGCCGTACTACTTCGGCGGCATGGGCTGGATCTGGCTCCTCGGCATGCTGAGTCCCGCTACGGTGGCAGCCAATGACCTTCCGACCGGCTTTCGCGAGACCGTCTTCTTCGCCTATATCTCGCACCTGACACCAGAGCTCATCTCGTTGGTGGTGATCGCCTACCTGGTCTGTGCGGTGGAGGGTACAAACACCACCGAAAGCCCTTTTGCGATCAGCGCGCCGCGTTGACGAAATCGCGGAAACCCCGCTATAATCAACGTTTGGACGGTTTTGCGGCTCGCGATTCCCGGTGGCCGCGTCGGGCCCCGTTCGGGGCATCCGAGAAGAGCGAAAGAAGGCGCGTAGCTCAGTTGGGAGAGCGCTTCCCTGACGCGGAAGAGGTCGTCGGTTCGAGCCCGGCCGCGCCTACTTCTTCGCTTCACCTTCTCAATACCAAGGCGGCTGTTTCAGGATGTCCGAGATGATCGACATCAAAATCGGTGACAACGAGCTCAGCGTCCCGGCCGACGTGCGCGCCGGGGCCCTGCTGCAGGAGCACGCCCCCGACTGGCTGGAGCGCGGCGTCGGCGTGCGCGTCAACGGCAGCGTGATCGACTTCCAGATGCAGCTTCCCGGCGGCGGCGAGCTGCAGCTCGTCGTTCCCGAGAGCGGCGACGCCGAGGCCCTCCAGATGTGCCGCCACACGACTTCCCACGTACTGGCTCAGGCCGTCAAGCAGCTCTACGACGGCGTCCAGGTGGGCGTCGGGCCGGCCATCGACGACGGCTTCTACTACGACTTCCTGCGCGACGAACCGTTCACTCCCGAAGACCTCGAGCGCATCGAGGAACGCATGCGCGAGCTGGTCGCCGCCGACCAATCTCTGGAGCGCCTGGAAATGGCCAAGGAAGAGGCCGAAAGCCTGTTCGAGGGCAAAGGTGAGGCGCTGAAAGTAGAGCTGATCCACGACAAGGGCGGTGCGCAGGTCTCGTGTTACCAGCAGGACGAGTTCATCGATTTTTGCACCGGTCCGCACATGCCGTCGACGGGCCGTATCCCGGCGCTGAAGCTACTGCACACGGCAGCGGCGCACTGGCGCGGCCGTGACGACCACCCGATGATGCAGCGCATCTACGGCACGGCTTTTTTCTCGAAAAAGGACCTGCAGGCGCACCTCGAGAATCTCGAGGAAGCCCGTCGTCGCGACCATCGCCGCCTCGGCATCGACCTGGACTTGTTCCACTTCGACGAGGAAGCCGGCCCGGGCATGGCGTACTGGCACCCGAAAGGGTCCATGGTCCGCCACCAGATCGAGACCTTTCTGCGCGATGAGCAGCTACGGCGCGGCTACGACCTGGTGTACACGCCGCACATCGCCCGCTCCCACCTGTGGCAAACCTCCGGGCACTACGACTACTACAAGGACAACATGTTCACGCTCGACGTGGACGGGCAGGAATACGTACTCAAGCCGATGAACTGCCCCGGGCACATCCTGATCTACCAGAAGGGCACGCGGTCGTACCGCGACCTGCCGCTGCGGTACAGCGAATTCGGCACGGTGTACCGCAACGAGCTGTCAGGCGTGCTGCACGGCATGCTGCGGGTGCGTGGCTTCACGCAGGACGACGCCCACATCTTTTGCCGCCCCGATCAGATCCAGGACGAGGTGGTGGCGACGCTCGAGCTCGCCAAGTTGGTAATGGAAACCTTCGGCTACGTCGACTACAAGGTCGAGCTGTCGCTGCACGACCCCGACGACTTCGACAAATACGCGGGAGACGAAGCACAGTGGTCGATGGCCGAAGCCGCATTGGCCGACGCTCTCGACAGTATCGACATGGAATACGAACGCGCTCCCGGCGAAGCCGCTTTCTACGGCCCGAAGGTCGACTTTCACATGATCGACGCGCTGGGCCGCTCCTGGCAAGGGTCCACGGTGCAACTCGATTTCAATTTGCCCGAGCGCTTCGATCTGCACTACGTGGGCGACGACGGTCAACCGCACCGCACGGTAATGATCCACCGGGCGCTGTACGGCTCGCTCGAGCGTTTCGTCGGCGGCCTCATCGAGCACTTCGCCGGCGCTTTCCCGCTCTGGCTCGCCCCGGTACAGGTAAAGGTTCTGCCGATCGCCGATCGGCATCTAGAATATGCCGAGCAGGTCGCCACGACGGCGGCACAGGCCGGGCTCCGCGTCGAAGTCGATCGGCGGAGCGAAAAAATGGGCGCCAAGATTCGCGCCGCCCAGCTACAGAAGATCCCGTTCATGCTGGTCGTCGGCGACCGCGAGGCCGAAAACGGCGAAGTCGCCGTGCGGCATCGCGCCGCCGGAGACCTCGGAACCACGACAATCGAAGAATTTGCGGCGCAGGCTCGTCGCGACATCGAGCAGCGAGCTGTGCAAGAATGGCCTTTGCGCCAATAACAAAGGGTGCCGCTGCGCCGAGATAGATCGCGCCGACGGATACCACGGACAGGGAGCGGAACATTACCGAACAGAGGAAACACCGGATCAACGACCAAATCAGGGTCCCGCAGGTTCGCCTGATCGATCATTTGGGCGAGCAGCTCGGCGTCGTTCCCACGGACGCCGCCCGCCAGCAGGCCCAGGAATTGGAACT
>CBDUXW010000279.1:0-5008 GCA_965371275.1 uncultured bacterium
AGAAGGTCAGACAGCCGACGCCGCGTGGCGTGGGGGCGAAGAACTCGCGCGCCTCGGCCGGCGATCCGTTGCTCGAAACGGTCCAGTACGGCGCCTGATGGGCGCAGGTGGACATCAGAAGGTCGAAGAGGTCGAGATCCTGCGTCAAGGCGGTGCCCCAGGGCAACAGCCCCTCTCCCCGGACACGGTCGCGAAACTGCGTCTCGCGCTCGAGGACCAGTACCTTCATGCCGTCCGCGGCCAGCGATCGCGCCAGCGTCGCGCCGCCCCAACCACCGCCGACCGTGATGACGTCGTATGAGCTCATATCACTCCTATCGTTGGTTGGCTGTGTATCCGAAGTCAGACGTTTCGAGCTACTAGCGCCCCGCCGGCAATCGCTCTTTGAGCTCCTCGAACCAATTCACGACGACGTTGATCTTCGGAGCGTCGTCGGTGGTCCCGGACGGTCGCACCAAGATAAAGCGGCCGTCGGTCGCCACGTCGTAGCTGCGGCTACCCGATGCCGGAACCTCGCGACGATAGGTGCCGGTGAAAAGCAGCTCCGGCCGGCCGGCGCGAAACTCCGGGTCGGTGGATATGGCGACGGAGAGGAAACCGTTCTCGTGCCGATAGAACAGCTCGCTCCCATCCGCCGACCATGCAGGTTCGCGGCCGCCGTCGGTCGAGATGACGTACTTGTCGTTCAGATCGGGATAGCTGAGCACGTATACGTCGTCGCGGCCCGACTCGTCGGAAGCGTACGCGAGCCACTCTCCATCCGGCGAAAACGCCGGCGAGCGCTCGTTGAACTCGGTGGTGAGGATCGGCGTCGGGCTCCAGTCGTCGTCACGTGACAGTACCCATACATCGCGCTGCGCGCCCGTCTGCCGCGTGTACACCGCCAGCTCGTTGCCGTCGGGCGACCAGGAGTACGCGTTTTCGTGCATCTCGCGGTGCGGCAGCAGTTCTTCCGCACCCGCCCCGTTGGCGCGACGCCAGTACAGCCCCTCGTAGTCGCCGCGATTCGACGAGAACACGATGCGCTCGCCGTCAAGGGTCCAGACCGGGTCGAAGTCGCCGCCGGCGTGGCTGAGCTGGATGCTGCTGCCGCGCTCCAGGTCGTAGACACGGATATCGGTTGCACCATCGTCGGCGGAGATCACCTCCAGCGCCACGTGGCTATTGTCGGGCGACAAGCGTGGCCGGGTGGGCAACGATTGGTAGGTGCGAATGGGCGTCTCGCGGCCGCTTCGGTCCACCCATACGAGGTCGAACGCTCCGGTGATTCCCTGGGCCTCGACGTACACGAGCGTGCCGTCCTCGGAAAAATCGAAGCTGGCGCCACCCAGACCCTTCGTTTCCACGTCGGCAACCAGGGGCACGGGGTCGCTGGTCACCGTGAGGCTGTCGAGGTCGAAGCCGACGCCGCGCAAGGTCGAGAGCGCCCCGTAGACGATATGCCCCGTGGGCGAGTAGCGCGCGTTTGCCCCGCCGCTGACGAGCACGCGGTATTCACCCGTCTCCATCGACAGCAGCGCAATCTGCGCGTTCTCGACGTTTCGGTCCGTCGGAAAGATCGTGAACAACAGTGCATCGCCGCCCGGGAGAAAGTGCGGCCAGAAGTGGCCGCCTTCGCCGCGTTCGGGATCAGGTGTGGTCAGCACCTCGGGCTCGCCACCGCCGGCGGCGACGCGCCAAAGGCCGCCGGGCGCAGTCGTCTGCGTGAAGACGATCGTGTCGTCGGCCCCCCAAGTCGCGCCGAGCAGACCAGCCTGCAGTTCCGCGATTACCAGGGCAGGACCGCCGGGCGCCGGCACCTTCATGAGAACATCGCGCGCGTCGTCGATGAAGCCGATCCACTCGCCGTCGGGGGAAAAGAACGGCTGTTCCGCTCCTCCGATGAGGCCGGACACCGCCCGAGCCTCGAGGCTATCGAGCTCGCGCAGGCCCAGGACGCGCGCGCCCGACTCGACCGAGTTGTAGGCCAGGCGCGTACCGTCGGGCGAGATGGCGACGCCCGGACTTTGCACGTCGGGAACCAGCGCCACCGCCGCCGGTGGATCGAACTGCCAGCGCTGGACGGGTTGCCGATCGGGAGTCCCGGAGCCCACGATCAGCCAGGTGGCAAGCATGACGCCGATCGCGATGGCCAGCGCCGCGGGGATCGCGAGCTTCATCGGCACTGCCGCCGCGGCGGCAGCCAAAGGTTCTCCTGCGGAGAGCGGCGTGCCGAGCGGCTGCAGCGTTCCGGACTCCATGTCGGCGCGCAGCGACTTCAGGTCGACCGTCAGGTCGGCCGCGTCCTGGTAGCGCTTGCCGGGTTCCTTGGCCAGGCACTTTTCCAGCATCCATTGCAATCGCGCCGGCAGCGCAGGGTTGATGGCGCTGATGGTTTCCGGCTGTTCGTTGACGATGCGGTCGAGCGTCTGGATGATGTTCTTGCCGGTGAAAGGCTGGCGCCCCGAGGTCATCTCGTAGAGCACGCAACCGAACGCGAACAGGTCGGCGCGGTGGTCGATGTCGCCGTCGCCCTGTACCTGCTCAGGCGCCATGTAGCCGGCGGTACCCATCACCTGGCCGGCCACCGTGCCGATCATCGTGGGCGACTTCGATGCCTCGCCGCTCGGCGACATCGCCGGCGCCGCTTCGGTGAGCTTGGCGAGGCCGAAATCGAGAATCTTCGCGTGCCCTTCCTTGGTGATGAAGATGTTGTCGGGCTTCAGGTCGCGATGGATGATGCCGGCGGCGTGGGCGGCCGCCAGCCCCTCAGCCATTTCGGCGCCGATGAGAAGTGCCTTCTCGAGGGGCAGCGCGCCTTTCATCAGGGGCTGGCGCAGCGTCTCGCCCTCGAGATACTCCTGCACCATGTAGTGAACGCCGCTCGAAGGGATCGCGGCGCTCAGGTCCATGTCGGGATCGGTTGCCGCCTCGGTGGCGGTTTCGCCCCCGGCGCCCGCCTCGAAGCCGACATCGTGGATCACCGCAATATGCGGATGGTTCAGCGCCGCGGCGGCCCGGGCTTCCTGCTCGAAGCGCGCCAACCGCTCCGGATCGGAGGCGAACTCGGCCGGCAGCACTTTGATCGCCACCTTGCGACCGAGGCGCGTGTCCTCTCCGAGGTACACCTCACCCATGCCGCCCTTGCCGAGCGGTTCGATGATCTTGTAGGGACCGAGTGTTTTGCCGACCAAGGTTTGCCCGTTGTCGGGGGAACGTGCGCCGGTAGCCTAGCCGGAATCGCTGGATACGATCAACAGGCTGAGCCCCTCGGGTAGTGGGCGCGGCGGGAACGGACACCTCCCGCTAGGTGGAACCGACCTGCGGGCCCGGCCCGCCGGAATCCGGCGCGAACTCCGTGGGATCGACTCTCTGTACCGACGGAACCAGGTCGAAGTCGCGATCGGCAGACAGCAAGCGGTGCACACCCGCAGCTTCCATTGTTGCCACGTGGATCGCGTCGCGGGGCGTCAGCTTGGCATGTGCCTGCAGGAGCTCGAGGGCCCTTGCCGTGTCCCTTTCGGTGATCGGCATAACCTCGTCGCACAGATCGACGGCCGATCGGTACACCGCGGCGGCGGCATCAGGCCGGTGAATGGCGAAGTACCGGTGCAGAATCTCCTGCAGGACCTCGGCGTCGGTGATCAGAGGGGCCCGGGCTTCCACGGCTCGCCGCAACGCCCGGCGGCACGGTTCGCGCAGGGGATGCTCCGTGCCGGCGGCATACATGAGGATGTTGGCGTCGAGAAAGTGGGCGTCGTCCCAGGCCGCCGGCGGTTCATTCATCGTTTTCGGACTCACCTGACGTCTCGGCGTCGGCAGTCACCCCGCCGGCCCCCTTGATCCCCGCGTACTCGGCCTTCCACGCTGCGTAATCACCGGGGACGGGTGTCGGTTCGATCGCCAGGAGCCCCGCCAACGCTTCTTCCTTCCTTCGCTCCGCCGCCGGCTCGATGCAGTAGCGAACGATCGACTCGCGCACCACGCAGGCCAGTTTCTTGTCCTCCCGCCGCGCGATCTCGGCGAGCTGCTCGTATTGGGCTTCATCCAGCGTTACCTGGATCTTGCGCGTTTTCGCCATGTTGGGCCTCCACGCAAGATGATACACAAAGTTACAACATTTGTGTCAGGCTATTTGTGTCAACAAGGATGCTGGCTTCTTCCTCGCCCGGGTGGCTCTGTCCGCGTCGTCTACTCCGATCGGAGTGCGACGGCGGGGTCCACCGGCTCGGCCCGCGAAGCTCTCGGCCATGAGCGATAGAATTCGCGCCACCGACAAGTACCCCCGACAGCGCGAGGACCCATGCTCACACCGCAGCGTCGTTGCTTTGGCCCGCCGTTCCTTCTTTGTGTGATCGCGCTGGTTGCGCTCTCGACCCCGGCCGCCGGCCAGCGGCCGGAGACGCTCTCGGAACAGGTGCACGGCTTCGTGTCCGTCGACGACGAGACGGTCGCCTTGATCCATGCTCGAGTCGTCGACGGCAGGGGAGGCGAGCCCCTCGACGACCATACGGTGGTGATCAGCGGCAACCGCATTGCCGCCCTCGGGCCGAGCGACGAGGTGCAGGTTCCGGACGGCGCACGGATCCTCGAACTGGCGGGGCACACTGTTATCCCCGGTATCGTCGGCCTCCACGACCACACCCACTATCAGGGGGCGCAGCGCCGGCTGTTCCTCCAGAGCAGCCCGCGGATGTACGTGGGCAGCGGCGTGACGACGATCCGGACGACGGGCAGCTTCTCGCCGTACAGCGAGATCACGCTGAAAGCGGCGATCGACGACGGCGAGGCGCTCGGGCCGCGGATGCACATAACCGGCCCCTACATCACCGGCGTGGGCGGCGCCGGCTACATGGCGCAACCGCCCGATCCGGAGGCGGCACGGCGGGTGGTGCGCTATTGGGCCGAGGAAGGGGCGACGTGGTTCAAGGCGTACGCCGGGATCCAAAGCGCCGAGCTGGCCGCCGCCATCGACGAAGCGCACAAGCTGGGGCTGAAGGTCACCGGGCATCTCGGCGTGGTGACCTAT
>CBDUXW010000280.1:0-4998 GCA_965371275.1 uncultured bacterium
CGATGCGTGACGCATCGTGGAGGAGCAGCAACGCCGCAGATGCCCCCTCCTCGCCGCAACCCTTCGGGCGCGCGCGTCTTGCCGCCGATGGCGGCGTCGCGCCTCCTCGACGATGGCTCACGCATCGCCTTCGTCGGCGCTCCTTGCCCTCGACCGCAATACCCACCCGCCAGACCCATCACACTCTCACCACGGCCTGCTAGAGGCGGAGATCAGCGGAAGCCACGTATGTACCCAGACACGGAATACGACGTAGTCGTGATCGGCGGCGGCCCCGCCGGCTCGACGACGGCGGCTTTGATTGCCGACGCGGGCCGCAAGGTACTGCTGCTCGACCGCGAAAAATTTCCACGCTTCCGTCTCGGCGAATCGCTGATGCCGGCGACGTATTGGACGCTCGAGCGCCTCGGCGTGCTCGACAAGATGAGGTGCAGCGACTTCCCCAACAAGCACAGCGTCCAGTTCTTCTCCAAGACCGGTAAGAGCGCCGCCCCGTACTACTTCTCGAACGTCGACCCGCACGAAAGCTCACAGACCTGGCAGGTCGATCGACTCGAGTTCGACCACATGTTGTTCCGCAACGCCGCCGACAAGGGCGCGGACACCTTCGAGGAAGTTCGCGTGCATGACGTCTTGTTCGACGGCGATCGGGCCGTCGGCGTCGACGCCGAGCTCGCCGACGGAGAGCGGCGTGAAATCGCCGCCAAGGTCGTCGTCGACGCCACCGGGCAAAGCGCCCTGATCGCCCGCAAGTTCCAGCTGCGGCGCACCGACCCGAACCTCAAGCACTGCGCCTTCTTCACCCGCCTGAAGGGCGCGGCCCGCGGCGAGGGTATCGATGAAGGCGCCACCTTGATCATGCACACCGAGCACGAAAAATCATGGTTCTGGTACATCCCACAGCCGAACGACGTGGTCAGCGTCGGGGTCGTGGGGTCGCTCGACCATCTCGTGAAAGGCCGCTCCAACGACCCGGCAACGGTGTTCGACGAAGAGCTGGCGCTCTGTGCGCCGCTGCAGGAGCGTGTCGAGGGCGCCGTGCGCCTCCACGAGGTCCGGGTTCTGAAAGACTTCACGTACGCCGCCACCAGCATCGCCGGCGACGGCTGGGTGCTGGCCGGCGACGCCTTCGGCTTCATCGACCCGATCTACTCGTCCGGTGTATTCCTGGCGGTGAAGGGCGGCGAGATGGCCGCCGACTCGATTCTCGAGGGTCTCGACAAGAACGACCTTTCAGCCGCCCAGCTCGGCAAGCACGGTCCGGAGTTCGTCGCCGGCATCGATGCGCTGCGCAAGCTGGTGTACGCATACTACGACCCGGACTTCAGCATTGCCCAATTTCTCAAGGAGTTTCCGGAGCAGGAGGAAAATCTCGTGCACCTGCTGATCGGCAACGTTTACCGCTACCCTGTTGACGGCTTGTTGAAGTCCATGGATCAATACCGTCCGCTGCCCAACTACAAGCCCATCGAGATCGAAGAATCGAGCTAGAGCCTGTTGGCACTGCCAGGCCCTCGTCACCTGACCCCAAGGAAGCGCTCCTCGCATATGAGATACGTCGCGTACTCGCTGTTGGTGTTGCTGTACGTCGCGCACACGGACGTCTGGTTCTGGAACGACTCGAGACTGGTCCTCGGCCTCCCGATAGGGTTCACGTACCACCTCGCCTGGATGGTCGCGGTTGCCGGCGCCCTGTGGCTGGCGGTGCAGTACGCCTGGCCGGCGGAGCTCGAAGAAGCGGCGGAACGAGCTGCGGCATCCGGCCACGCGACCGCCGCCGATGGTGACGACCGATGACGCTGGCGATCATAGCCATCTACATGGTCATGGTGTTGTCGGTCGGCGTGTTCAGCCACCGGCTGTTCCGCGGCACCGGCGAGGATTACTTCCTCGCGACCCGCAGCATCGGGCCCTTCGTGCTGCTGATGTCGCTGTTCGGGACCAATATGACGGCGTTCGCCCTGCTCGGTGGCGCCGGCGAAGCGTACCGCTCCGGCATCGGACTGTTCGGCCTGATGCCGGCGATATCCGGCCTCGTGATCCCGACCATCTTCTTTTTCATCGGCACGCGCGCCTGGGCAGTCGGCAAGCGCTTCGGCTACATCACCCAGGTGCAGTTCTTCCGCGACCGCTGGGGATCCGACCTGTTCGGCGCCTTGCTCTTCGTGGTGCTGGTGACCCTGGTGATTCCGTACCTGCTGATCGGCGTACTCGGCGCCGGCATCACGCTGAACCAGATCACCGGCGGACAGATCCCCCAGTGGGTCGGCGGTCTGGTGATCTGCTTGGTCGTGATGACGTACGTCACCTACGGCGGCCTGCGCGGCACGGCGTGGGCGAACACCTTCCAGACGCTGGTGTTCATGATCCTCGGCGCCGTCACCGTCGTGTACATCATCAACGAGATGGGAGGGCTGGCCAGCGTCATGGAGCGGCTGGCGGCGAATTACCCCGATCTGCTCGTACGCGGCGACCGCTACACGCCCATTCGGTACTTGACGTATTCGTTCATCCCGCTGTCGGTGGGCATGTTCCCGCACCTGTTCATGCACTGGCTGACCGCCAGCAAGATGAGCAACTTCCGCGTCACAGTGGCGGTGTATCCGATCTGTATCGCCATCGTGTGGGCGCCTAGCGTGCTACTGGGCGTTGCCGGCAACCTCGATTTTCCCGGCCTCTCGGTACCAGCCTCGAACTCGGTGTTCGTGCGGCTAATCAGCCTGCACGCCCCCGATTTGCTCGCCGGACTGTTGGGCGCCGGAGTGTTCGCCGCCGTCATGTCGTCGCTCGATTCGCAGGTCTTGTCGCTGGGCACGATGTTCACCCAGGACATCGTCAAGCACTACGGCTACCACCAGCGCATGACCGACAAACAGCAGGTGTTCATCGGTCGCACGTTCGTCGCCGTTATCCTGATCGTGACGTATCTGCTGTCGCTGATCACGCGCACGACCATTTTCGCGATGGGCACCTGGTCGTTTACGGGCTTCGCAGCGCTGTTCCCGATCGTCGTTGCCGCCATGTTCTGGAAACGCAGTACGAAGGTGGGCGCCTTCGCTTCGCTCGCCACCGTCGTCGTGCTGTGGACGTACTTCTTCAGCCAAGGCTGGGGGAACGCCGACTACACGGTGGGCGACGCCGGCATCATGGCCGTGTTTCCAATCACCATCGCCTCGGCCGTCGCCATGATCGTCGGCTCGTTGCTGTCGAGCCCGCCGGACACCACGACGATCGACAAGTTCTTTCCCCCCGCGAGTTAGCAGGCCGTGGTGAGCGCGGAGGCACCGGCGTGAAGATCGCCTACATCACCGCCGGTGCCGCCGGGATGTACTGCGGCAGCTGCCTGCACGACAATACGTTGGCCGCGGCGTTGATGGCGAGCGGCCACGAAGTCGCGCTGATCCCCACCTACACGCCGACGCGCACCGACGAGGTCGACGTCAGCATCGATCGTGTGTTCTACGGCGCTGTCAACGTGTACCTCGAGCAGAAGGCGCCGTTGTTTCGCCACCTGCCGCGCGCCATTCACTCGCTGCTTGACCGACCGGCGCTGCTGAACTGGGTTTCGGGACGCGGCGTGTCGATCGATCCCAAGGAGCTCGGCGATCTGACATTGTCGGTGGCGTTGGGCGAAGACGGCAAGCAAAAGCGCGAGCTCGAAGAGCTTGTCGACTGGCTGCGCGACGACTACAAGCCCGAGATCGTACACATCACCAACTCCATGTTCCTCGGCCTCGCCGAACCGTTGAAGCGCGAGCTCGGCGTGCCGGTGCTGTGCTCACTGCAGGGCGAAGACATCTTCCTCGACGACCTCGCCGAGCCGTTCAAGACGCAGGTGCACGAGCGTCTGCAGGCCCACGCACGACACGTCGACGGCCTGGTGGCCAACTGCGATTATTACGCCGATTTCATGGCGGACTACCTCGCCGTTCCGGCGGACCGTATCCACGTGATTCGGCTCGGCATCAAATTGGAGGGCCACGGCAGCCGCGATCGGGGCGCGTCCGCAGATAGCGGGCGCGGAGTGCCTTTCAAGATCGGCTACCTGGCGCGAGTTGCCCCGGAGAAGGGTCTGCACATGCTCGTCGAGGCCTTCCGCTTGCTCGCCGAGCGTGTCGGAAAGGACAAGATCCAGTTGTGTGCGGCCGGCTACCTCGGCAAGAGCGACGAGCCGTACCTGGCCCAGGTCAGGAGCCGGCTGGCGGAGCTCGACCTCGCCGATCGCTTCGACTACGCGGGAGAGCTGAGCCGCGACGAGAAAATCGCGTTCCTCAACGACGTCGACGTGCTGTCGGTTCCCACTACATACCGCGACCCGAAGGGGCTTTTCGCCCTCGAAGCCATGGCCAACGGGACACCGGTCGTGCAACCGCGACACGGAGCGTTCCCCGAGATGATCGAGGCGACCGGCGGCGGTCTGCTGGCCGAGCCTGATTCACCAGGCTCGGTCGCCGAGCATCTGGAAACGCTGATGAACGACACCGGGCTCCGCGACCGCCTGGGGGCCGCCGGCAAGGAAGCCGTTCACGCCCGCTTCTCCGACGCGGCGATGGCGGCAGCCACGCTGGCAGTGTATTCGTCGTATCTTGAAGGGAACGAACCGCTGACTCCCGACGCCGGCAGGTCAATCGAATGAAAGATTTTACCTACGAACGCCGCATCGAATTTTCGGACACCGACATGGGCAGCATCGTGCATTTCTCGCGTTTTTTTGTGTTCATGGAAACCGCCGAGCACGAATTTCTGCGCGCCCTCGGGACCAACGTCGACAACCACGTCGATGGTCAGCGCATCAGCTGGCCGCGAGTGTCGGCGTCGTGCGACTACCGATCGCCGGCCAAGTTCGGCGACGTACTGGAGGTCCGGGTACGGGTGAATCGCCGCGGTGTAAAGTCGATGACCTATGGTTTCGTGTTCCGCCGCGGCGACACGCTGATCGCCGAAGGAACAACAACTGCAGTGTGCTGTGTCATACACGCCGATCGCCCGCCCGAGCCT
>CBDUXW010000281.1:0-4998 GCA_965371275.1 uncultured bacterium
CTGCTAGAATCACTTTTCGTAACATCCCCGGCCGAACTCGTGGAGAGCAAATGAACACTCGAGCGCTCAGAACAGCAGCCTTCGCGGTGATCGCCGCCGCCGGTTTGCTTGCCTTCCATTCCGAGGAAGAGCACGCCCATGGCGCGGAGAGCAACTGGCCACAGTTCCGCGGCCCAGGCGGGCTCGGGATCTCGTCCGACACGGTCGCGCCGACGAGCTGGAGCGAATCCGAGAACATACTGTGGAAGACCGCCATTGAGGGGCGCGGCCATTCATCGCCGGTCGTCTGGGGCGACAGAATTTTCCTGACCACCGCCCGCGAAGGCAACGTCATCGCGGGAGCCGACGCGCCGGTCCACTTCATCGGCGGCCAGGTGTTCAAGCACCCGGCCAGCGTCGGCGCCGACCGCAGCCACCTACTCGAGGTCATGGCTATCGACCGCCACAGCGGCGAGATCCTGTGGATCGATTCCGTCTATGAAGGCCACGTCTACGATAACCGCCACCGGGCCTCATCGTACGCCTCGCCGACGGCGATCACCGACGGTGAGCTGGTGTACTTCTACTTCGGCTCGCAGGGCCTGTACGCCTACGACTTCGAGGGCAGGCAGGTGTGGAGCGCCAGCCTCGGCGACATCGGCTCGTTCGGGGTCGGCATCGGAACGTCGCCGATTCTTTTCGACAACGTGATCATCGTGCTCGTCGATGAAGACGAAGGCGAAGGTTCGTTCATCGTCGGACTCGACAAGAAAACGGGCGACGAAGTGTGGCGCCGGACACGCCAGATTGAGGCGACTTGGGGTACGCCGCTGCTGATCACGGACGCCGGCGGGCAAGCACAGCTCCTCACTGCGGGAAACGAGTTTCTGATCTCCTACGATCCGGCGACAGGCGACGAGCTGTGGCGACTCGACGGCTTGCACAACAACGCCATTCACGCCCCGCTGTGGGATGGCGAGCGCGTGTACATGACCAGCGGCTATCCGCGCAGCGTGATCAAGGCCATCCGGTTGTCATCGGGAGACGACGGCCCGACCGCCGCGGTAGCGTGGGAATACCGAAAGGGCGCTGCCTACGTGTCGTCCAACCTCGTGTATGAAGGCCGGCTGTACGTGACCAATGACAAGGGCATCATCACCTGCCTCGACGCCGCGACCGGTGAGCTCGTCTACGAGGGTGGGCGCATACCGGTGCCGGCCAGCATGTTGCTGTCCTCGCTGCTGGGTGTCGGCGGCAAGATCATGATGTCGACACCCGAAGGCGACACGTTCTTCATCCAGACCGGGCCGGAATTCGCCGTCATCGCGCACAACTCGATCGACGAGCCGATCTCCGCGACACCGGCGATCGTCGACGGCAAGATTTACCTGCGCGGCCACCGGCATCTGTACGCCATTGGCGCCACCGACAAGCCCTGATTGCTGATGTCCGGCGATTGCGCTGCAATGCCGGCGCCGCAGCGAACGGCGGCGGCCGCTGCGCTGATCCTGCTGGGCTTCGTCGGCGCGTTCCAGCCTCCCCCGGCAGCGGCCCATAACTTCGGGTTCGCGCGCACCGTGATCGCCCTGCTGCCAGGTGGCGAGTTCCGCGTCGACATGGTCATCGACCTGGATGCGCTGGCGCTCGGGGTGTCGCCGGATACCGACAACGCCACGCTCGTGCGCATCCTGGAGGCGATGAGCTCCGAGGACCGCGAAGCCGCAGTCGACAATTTGCGCCAGACGTTTCTGCGCCGCGTGCGCATCCGCTTCGACGGCAATCCGGAAGCCCCCGAAGTAGCGTTTCCCGACCACGACACTCCCCGGGCGCGCGATAACAGCACCGTCCTCGGACTCGTCGTCCGGCTCTCCGGAAGCATTCCTCCGGGGGCGATCGAGCTGACCATCCAGGCTTCTCGGGCCTTCCCCCCGCTGCATCTGTCCGTCGTCGACCTGCGCGGCCAAGCCGACCCGGCACCGCAGTTGGCCGCCATCGACGACGCCCTGCGCCGGGCCGCTCGAGAGCCGGCCACCGAGATCGTCGAAGCCGACGACACCTTCGCGGTGGACTTCGACGAGTTGGTCACCTACAGGCAACCGTTGGAGCGCGGCGCCCGCAGCGACCCCTACCCGCTCGATCGTCCGCCGCCGGCGCCGAGCCGCCTCAACGTGATCCGCCAGTACCTCGTCCTCGGTTTCGAGCACATCGTGCCGCTGGGCGTCGACCACATCCTGTTCGTCCTCGGCCTGTTCCTGCTCAACACGAGCTGGCGCCCGTTGCTCGCTCAGGTGACCGCCTTCACCGCGGCGCACACGTTGACGCTGGGGCTGTCGACGTACGGAGTCGTCAGCCTGTCACCGGCGATCGTCGAGCCGCTGATCGCTCTATCGATTGCCTGGGTCGCCTTCGAGAACGTGGTCACCGACCAGCTCCAGCCGTGGCGCCCCGCCGTCGTTTTCGGTTTCGGGCTGCTACACGGCCTCGGCTTTGCCGGCGTGCTCGCCGAGCTCGGCCTGCCGCGCGGCGAATACCTGACCGCCCTGCTGAGCTTCAACGGCGGCGTGGAGCTCGGCCAGCTTGCCGTGATTCTGGCCGCGTTCCTCACCATCGGCTGGTTCCGCGACCACCCCTGGTATCGCTCTCGCGTCACCGTGCCGCTGTCACTCGCGATCGCGATCGTCGGCCTCTATTGGGCAATCACGCGCCTGTTCGTTAGCTGAGCAGCCGGCCAGTCAGCTACCCTGCCCACCTCTAGCAAGTTCCGGCAAGGTTAACTTTTTCACCCCGCTTGCGACCTCAGGACCACAAACATACGATCATGGGACCCCCGACGGAATCTCATCCGTTGACTTCCCCACGCAGAGGCCCCGAGGGACTCCGAATGCCCACACCAGAAACTCATGTTTCGCAGCGCCCACCCGCCCGGCGCACCGTCGCCGGCTTCGTGATCGTCGGTGTCGCGATCATCGGTTCCGCCTGCGCCGGCGGCGCTTCCGAGGAATGGTCGAGCTGGCGCGGCCCACAAAACACCGGTGAGTCGAGTGCCGTAGGCTTGATCAGCTCCTGGTCGATCGACGGCGAGAACCTGATCTGGCGGCAGGATTTCACCGGCCGCTCCACGCCGGTGGTCTTCGACGGTCGAGTGTGCGCCAACGGTCGCACCGGCACCGACAATTCGATGCGGGAAACCGTCGCGTGCTGGGACGCCGGCGACGGCACACCGCTCTGGGAGCGGACGTTCGACGTGCACAACACCACGGTGCCGTTCACTCGCGTCGGCTGGAGCAGCGTTATCGGCGATCCGGAAACGGGCTACCTGTACGCCCACGGCGTCGACGGATTGCTCGTCGCACTCGACAAAGATGGCGCCACCGTGTGGGAGTGGCGCCTCGGCGAGGACACCGGGCGCGCTTCGGGATACGGCGGCCGCACGCAGAACCCGATTATCGACGGCGACCAGGTGATCCTCAGCAACATCGGCGCCAACTGGGGCGAGTACGGGGCGCCGCGGCATCGCTTCTGGTCGTTCGACAAGCGTACCGGCGACGTGCTGTGGACCTCGCAGCCGGCCAACCGACCGTGGGCCGACGCCAACACGCAGGGTACTCCCATCGTCGCGGAGATCGACGGCCGCCGCATGATGATCGGAGGCGGCGTCGACGGCTGGGTGTACGCCCTCGACGCCAATACCGGCGCGTCGATCTGGGAGTTTCAACTCAGCAAGCGCGGCATCAACGTGACCCCGGTGGTGGTGGGAACCACGGTTTATATCGCGCACAGCGAAGAGAACGTCGACACGGCGGCGATGGGGCGCGTAGTGGCGATCGACGGGACCGGCCGCGGCGACATCACGGCAACGAACGAGCTGTGGCGCGCCGAAGGGCTCGGCATCGGTTTCTCGACCCCGGTCTATCACGACGGCGTCGTGTACGTGGTCGACAACTCGTCGAATCTGATCGCCCTCGATGCCCAGAGCGGCACCGAGCTCTGGCAAATCAATGCCGGCACGGTCGGCAAGAGCTCACCCGTGTGGGCCGACGGCAAGATCTACTACGCCGAGGTCAACGGCAGGTTCTTTATCATTCAGCTGGGCCCCGAGGGCGCCGAGATCATCGATGAGGAAGAGATCACGATGCCCGAGGGACGCCACGCCGAGATCTACGGCTCTCCGGCGATCGCCTACGGGCGGATCTACGTGTCCACCGAGACCGGCATCTTCTGTCTCGGCGACCCCGACGCGTCGTTCAGCGGCGAGGGGATCGTCGCGAACCAGGGCAGCGGCTCCGCGACCGGCGACCCCGCCTCGATCCAGGTGGTCCCGGCCGAGGTCATCGTCGAGACCGACGCCGACATCGATTTCGAGGTGCGCGCCTTCGACGCCAACGGCAACCCGCTCGGCGCCATCGACGGCGCCTCCTGGCTGCTTGACTCCTTGAGCGGCACGATTAACGGCAACGGCATGTTCCGCGCCGCCGCGGCATCGGGGAACCAAGCCGGCAAAGTCGTCGCCGAGCTCGACGGCATGCGGTCGGCGGCACGCCTGCGGATTTTCGCGCCGCTGCCTTGGCAGGAAAACTTCGAATCCGGACAGAAACCCGCCTGGTGGATGGGTGGCGGTCGCTATGCCGTCGAGGATCTGGACGGCGGCTTGGTGCTGCGCAAGGGTCCTTCGCCCTCGGGGCTGCACCGACACGTCATTTACATGGGACCCGATTCGATGACCGGGTACACAGTGCAAGCCGACTTGATGGGTAACCGCGAGCGCCGGCGGCGACCGGACTTGGGGCTCATCAACGGCGGCTACACACTGGACCTGCAGGGCAACTACCAACGTCTCGAATTGCGCGCCTGGGCATCGGAGTTGCGAATTCCGAAGTTCGTCGCCCCGCAGGTGCCGTTCGAATGGACGGAAGACACCTGGTACACCATGAAGCTGCGCGTCGACGTCGAGGCCGACAAGAGCGTGATCCGCGGCAAGGTGTGGGAGCGCGGCACGCCCGAGCCTGAAGAGTGGACGAT
>CBDUXW010000282.1:0-4975 GCA_965371275.1 uncultured bacterium
CGTGCCCGGCGCGCCGCATGGCCGCACCAAGCCTCGCAACGCGGGCGATAAGGGCGCTGTATGAAAGCACGGTACTGCCCGTGTCGCGGCTCAACTCGAAGGCCACGGCCTCGGGGGCCTCGTTCGCTATCGAGTGGACGGCTGCAAGATACCCGGGGGAGCTCATCGGGGTGCGAGTATAGCTTGCTACGATTTACCGAACCCTGTACCCGGCGCCCCCGAAGAGGCATTCATGTCCACATCGCGGATCTCGGAACGACGCTTTCGTGAGCTGGTCGGCGAAGCCCTCGACAGCCTCCCCGACGAGTGGGGCGAGGCGCTCGACAATATCGCGGTGGTCGTCGAAGACGAACCGGCGGCGATGGACCTCGAAGCGCTGAGCATGGATCCCGCCGCGGGCGATGAGCTACTCGGTCTCTATCACGGGACACCGCTGCACGATCGACCGGTCGGCTTCGATGGGATGCCCGATCGCGTGGTCATCTACCGCGGCCCGATCCTGCGAACCTGCAACTCGAGGCGTGAAATCGTCGAAGCGGTGCGGGAGACGGTGCTGCACGAGCTCGGCCATCACTTCGGCTTGCTCGACGACGACATGCCGTTCTGACGGGCCGCCTACGTCCGATCGCCTTTCAGCAACGCCTGCAGGACGTAGCGGGCGATGCGCGGGTTCTTGCGCAAGCGGCGCACGGAGTAGGGGTACCAGCTCGGCCCGAAGGGCACGGCCACCCGCAATCGATGCCCGGCGTCACGAACAATGCGCCGCAGCTGCGGGTCGACGCCGTGCAACATCTGGAATTCGTACTGCGACGACTCCACACCCAGCCGGTGAACCGTGCGCAACGCGTCCTGCACCAGCCATTCGTCGTGGGTCGCGATACCGACGTAGCAGCCGCCGCCGAGCAACTCTTCGAGCAGCATGCTGTAGTTGCGGCGAATCACGTCGCGCTCGAGATACGCGACACGGCGGGGCTCGATGTAAATCCCTTTGCACAGGCGAACGTTCGCCCGCGCCTCGACGAGCCTGCCCACATCCGCGAGGCTTCGTCGCATGCACGCCTGGATCACCACACCGACGTTGTCGAACTCTTGCTCCAGTCGAGCATGCATCTGAAGGGTGTCGTCGGTGGTCGGTGCGTCCTCCATGTCGATACGGACAAAGTTGTCACGCTCTCTCGCCGCGGTGAGTAGCTGACGGACGTTCTCATAGCAGAACTGCTTGTCGAGATGTAGACCGAGGTGCGTCAACTTGACGTGGATGTTGCTGTCGAGCTGGCGCTCGGCAACGGCAGCCAGCACTTCTTCGTACTGGGCCACGGCTGCCGTCGATTCCTCCTTGCGAGTGACGAGCTCGCCGAGAATTGCCGTCGCCACCATGAACCCCTGCTCGTTCAGCTCGGCTATCGTGGCAAGTTGCTCGTCGAGCGATTCGCCGGCTATGTACGGGGCGGCGATCCGCCGCACGATCGGCTTCGGCACGAGTGGCATCGAAGTCCCGATCAACCAGTCGAACAAACTCCTGCCGTCGGTCTACCCCTCACTGTCGTAGCAGCCGTGACGCCCCGTCGGCGCCACCGGCCGGGTATGATACATCCGCTTCGGAGACTGCATGGACCTTCACGATCGAGACCACATCATGGAGCCGCGCCTGCAAGCGCTGCGCGTCATCGCCGTGCTGCTCGCCGGCGGCATCGTGACGTACATGTTCCTGGCCTGGTTTCTGCTGCGCTCCGTCATTATCGAGCCGATCGCCAAGCTATCGCAGGCCGTCAACCTCGGGCTCGGGCTTGCCGGTTTGCTGGTGATCCTTGCCGGCTATGTTGTCGGCCGCCGGATGCGCGATTCTACGACGTTTTCAGGCAGCGCCCAGATGGCCGAACAAACCGACGGCAAGCGACTCACCGGACTACTGGCCCGCTACACCCGCTCATTTATTGTCGCCGCTGCGGCCCGGGAGGCCGCCGCTGTGATCGGCCTGGTGCTGGCCCTCCTGAATGGCGACATCCGCCCGGCATTGTTGCTCGGCGGGGTCGCCCTGGGTTCCATGCTTATCCACTGGCCGCGGCGCGGCGCCGTCGAGAACTGGCTCTCCCAACAGTCACGACTCGGATAGCGATCGACCTCGTATGAGCCCGAAACGCCGCCGCGCCAAGGACAAGAACCGCCGCAAGAAGAGCGCCGCGTTTCTGTACAGCAAGTACGAGATGTACCAACGCGCTGTCCAGGAGCCGGAAGCCGACATCGAGTTCGTCAACGATCTGTTCGGCGCGCGCTTCGGGCGCCGGCCGGAGACGTTGCGTGAGGATTTCTGCGGCGCCGCGTTTCTGGCCTGTGAGTGGGTGGCGTTCGACGCCGCCAATCGCGCCTGGGGTGTCGATCTCGACCCGGAGCCTTTGGCCTGGGGCCTGGCGCACAATGCCGCGGAGTTCGATGACGAGCAACTCCGACGCCTCACCCTCATCGAGGGCGATGTCCTCACCACGCAGCACCAGCCGGTCGACGTGATCGCCGCGTTCAATTTTTCCTACTACTGCTTCAAGACCCGCACCGAGCTCCTCGCCTACTTCGCCGCCGCCTTCGAGAACCTGGGAGCGGAGGGGCTTTTCGCCCTCGATATCTACGGCGGCCCCGAGGCCCAGGAGCTCGTCGAAGAGACGACGGAACACGACGACTTCGGCTACGTCTGGGACCAGGACGAGTTCGACCCGATCCAGAGCCGCATGGTGTGTCACATCCACTTCGAGGACGCATCGGGGAAGCGGATGAAACGGGCGTTCTCGTACGATTGGCGACTCTGGACCATCCTCGAGCTACGTGAAGCGATGCTGGAGGTCGGGTTCGCGTCGACCGAAGTGCACTGGGAGGGCGTCGACGAAGAGAGCGAGGAAGGCGACGGGGTGTTCGAAATGCTGGAGACCGCCGAGAACACGGAATCGTGGATCGCCTACGTGATCGGGGTCAAGCGCTGACCCTCATTGCGCAACGGATTGCCGCTGCCCGCAGGCCGCGCGACCCCTACCAGGGCACTCGCTCTCCACTGAAGTCAAAGAACTCGCCGCTATCGCCCGCTTCGAGCCCGTCGATCACATCGAGCATTCCCTTGATGCTGTCGGCAACCGGCACCGGTGCGTTTGCTCCCCCCATGTCGGTCTCTACCCAGCCGGGATGCAGCACAACGCAGACAAAGCCCTCGGCCCGCAAGTCGACAGCCAGGCTGCGGGTCTCGATGTTCAGCGCCGCCTTGCTGGCGCGATAGGCGTACGCGGCGCCGCTACTGTTGTCCGCGATGCTGCCCATGCGACTCGTCAGGTTGATGATCGTCTTGCCGTCGCCGGCGCGCAATTGCGGCAACAGAGCTGTCGCCAGCCGCAGGGGCGCGACGGAATTCACGGCGAAAAAATGCATCATCTCGTCAAAATCGACGCTCTCGAGCGGCCGCGAACGCACCCCGACGCCGGCGTTGTTGATCAGCACGTCGATCGGCTCACCCGCCAGCGCGGCGGCAAACCGTTCCACGCCGGCGGCGTCGCTGACATCGAGCTGGTGCACATCGACGCCCAGCTGGCCGAGCTCCGGCGCGTCGTTCGGGTTTCTGCAGGTCGCGATCACGCGGTTGCCGCGCGCCTCGAGTTGGCGCGCGAACTCGAGGCCGAGTCCGCGGTTACAAGCAGTGACCACATAGGTATTCGACACGACGATCTCCTCAGTCCGGGCGCCGCATGCGGGCGCCCACGCCGACTTTCAGCCCGGCGCGCTCGGTGGCAACACCGCGAGCCATTCGCGGCGTATTGAATACGGCGGCAGCGCGACCCTGCCGGTCCACGAGTATTAATCCGCCGCGCCCCTCGACGCGCTCGAGCCGGCCGATTGCCCGCCGACCCGCGCTGCCCGGCGGCAGCTTGCCGCCGAGCTTATCGACCGCTGTTTTCGCCAATGTGACACGGATGATGCCCTCGCCCCAGCCGGTGGCCGACGCCGCGCCACAACGGTTATCGGCGTACGTACCGGCGCCGATGATCGCCGAGTCGCCGACGCGCCCGGGCGCTTTGTCCTGTGTCCCCCCGGTCGATGTGGCTGCCGCAACATGGCCCTGCGCGTCGCAGGCCACGGCGCCCACCGTGCTCATCTCGGTTGGCAGCGCCACGTCGCTGAATTCGTTGGCGACCAGATCGTGCTCCCCGGCGCGTACGCGAAGAAAACGTTCGAGCTCCTTGCCGGCCAAGAGGTCACGATGACGACACAATGCGATGCCGCTCGAGCGCGCAAACGCTTGCGCCCCCGGACCCACCAGGAGCACGTGGGGCGAGTCTTCGAGCACGCGACGCGCCAGGCTGATGGGATTGCGCACGCGCGACACCGCAGCCACCGCGCCGGCATGCAGCAGGTCACCCTCCATGATCGAGGCATCGAGCTCGACTGCGCGGGCGCGGTTCAGGTGGGCGCCGTAGCCGGCGTTGAACGTCGGGTCGTCCTCCAGAATCCTCACCGTGGCCTCGACCACGTCGACGGCCGACTCGCCGGCCAGCAACCTCTCCCAACCCTCCTTCAACGCCGCCGCGACGCCGACGCTATGCGCTTCGACGCCGCCGTCCGGGACGTTCCAGGCACCACCGTGTACGGCAAGCGCTCGCGGCACATCGGCCTCCGTGGCCGTCTGTAAAAATAGAGGGAAAAGAGCTGAAACCGTGCGGTTTCGATTCGCAAACTACAAGTGTAGAGCAGCCTGCCGGCGGACGCGGCATTCTCCACGGAACACCACGATTGAACTCATGCGATCAAGCACCATCATTCTCGGCGCCGCAAGCACCAGCGTCCTGTTGACCTTCGCCATCGGCTGGGTGCACGACTCCGACCCGATGTCCGGTGCATGGAATACGGCCGACGGGGAGCTGCGTGCAGCGCCGACGTTCGTCCTCTACGACCTCGCAGGTAGCCCGGTCCGTTCGGAAACTCTGCGCGGCACGATCGTCGTCCT
>CBDUXW010000283.1:0-4964 GCA_965371275.1 uncultured bacterium
GCGCGTGGTAGCTGAGCCGGTACCGGTTCACCGCGAGGAGGGCGGTCTCGGAGCCGGAGAAAAAAGCAGACAGCGCCAGCAGGAGCACCAGGCCGGCGATCGCCGGCACCGGGTCAGGCATGAGAGTTACCTCGGTATTCGGTGGCGAGAATGGGCCGCGACAGCGGTGAATAATGTTCGGATCGAGGATAGCATCGGGCCGTCGCGGCCAGCCATTGGGAGCGTTATCTGCGTGGTATAGTCAGCCCTCCCGCGGCGGTTCCGCCGACCCTACCTCCAAGCCCGACGTTCGAGGTCTGTCATGCCTGTCAGCGGCCACGGCCGTATGGCCGAAGGCGACCCGGTGCTCCTCATTCTGGAGGACGAGCGCCGGTTCCTGATCCATTTGCATGCGGGGCGCACCTTCTCTACCCACAAGGGTGCCGTCCCCCATGACCAGCTCATCGGCCAGCCCTATGGCTCTGTGTTGCGTACGAGCACCGGAGCGGGCATTCACGCGATGTATCCGACGTGGGTCGATCGCATGATGAAAGTCCAGCGGCGCACCAACATCATGTACCCGAAGGACGTCGCCTACTTGTTATGCGACCTGGGCCTGTCGTCCGGAGATCGAGTGGTCGAGCTCGGCACGGGGTCGGGGGCGATGACCATCGCCCTGGCGCACGCCGTAGCGCCCGACGGCAAAGTGTTCACATACGACCGCCGCGCCGAATTTTCGGAGCTCGCCACCGGCAATGTCGCCCGCGCCGGCATCGATCCGGCGCTCGTCGAATTTCGGCTGCGTCGCAACGGTGAACCGCTGGAGCAAGAAGTCAACGCCGTGATGTGCGACATTCCAGAGCCATGGGAAGAGGTCGGAGCGGCCCACGAGTGCCTCGTCGGCAGCGGCCGCTTCGCGTCGGCGACACCGACCTTCAATCAGGCGGAAAAGCTTGTGGCGTGCCTCGTTGGTGAAGGGTTTGCGATGGTCAAGACCATCGAAATTCTGGTTCGCGAGATCCTCGCTCGTCCCGGCCGTACCCGTCCGGGTCACCGGATGGTGGGACACACGCAGTTGCTGACCACGGCGGTGCGGGTCGGCGACGAAATTCCGCGCCAGGAACCGGAGGCCGCCGTCGAATCGGGCGATGAGGAGGAAGAGTGAACGTTCGCTACGGCCGCACCGCGCGCACTTTCGACAAGCCGCTGACGGTGCGCCGACTGCTGGAAACCTTGGACATCGTTCCCGAGGGGGTGGTCGTGTCCGTTAACGGCGAGCTGGAGACACGGGACGTACAGATCAACGTCGGAGACGATGTGGAGATCATCCGGGCCATCTCGGGTGGTGCCGTCGGCGGCGGAACGTAACCCGCATGGAGTCGTCGACCGAGATTCTCTCCCGCCTCGACGAGTCGTATCCGGATGCCCGCGTCGAGCTGAACTTCAGCAAGCCGCTGGAGCTGCTGGTGGCAACCATCTTGTCGGCGCAATGCACGGACAAGCGCGTCAACCAGGTTACCAAGACGCTGTTCGTAGACTACCCGGACGCCCGCGCCTACGCCGATGCCGATCGCGGTGAGCTCGAAGAAGCGATTCACTCCACCGGATTCTTCCGCCAGAAGGCCAAGAACATACAGTCCTGCTGCGCCGATATCGTGGAACGCTTCGCCGGCGAGATCCCCGACACGATGGAAGACCTCACGTCACTGGCCGGCGTCGGGCGCAAGACGGCGAGCGTTGTTCTGGCTCAGGCCCATGGCAAGCCCGCGATCGCGGTCGACACACATTGCCGCCGGGTCAGCCAGCGGTTGGGGCTCACCGCCCAGGACAACCCCGACAAGGTCGAGGCCGATTTGCGTGACCTATACGACGAGGCGCACTGGGCCGACATCACGCGCCTGTTCATATGGCACGGTCGCTACACCTGCAAATCGCGACGACCCCAGTGCGAGAACTGCGCGTTGCCCGATCTGTGCCTATGGTACCGAGAGAACGCCGGCTAAGCCGGCGCAGGTGCGAGAGTGCGGAGTCGGGCAAGGGGCTCTCGGTGGCCGCAGCATGACGTGTCGACGCCCCGTTGTGAACGTTGCCAACTGTAAATATTTACGGTATACTGACCCTTGTCTCCGGGATCGTCGGCGACACGTCTGAACACCCTTCGCACGGCAATAGAGACAAGCATGACGACCTCTCTCACGTCCCGCCAACGGGCGATCTACGACTTCATCGTGGATCGCGTTCGCGGACGCGGCATTCCGCCCAGCCTCACCGAGATCGCCGAGGCTTTCGAGCTGGCCTCGGCCTCCGGGGTGGCCGATCACCTGCGGGCGATCGAGCGCAAGGGCTACATACGCCGTCGGCCGGGAATGTCGCGAGGCATCGAGCTCACACGTCGGCGCCAGCGGGGCAACGACTCCGATACGGCCGTCCGCGTGCCGGTGATCGGCACTTTGCCGGCCCGCAAACCGTTGTCTACGGAAGGTCGCAAGCGGCGTCACCTGCTTTTCGACGGCCGGCTGGCGGGGCAAGGCGCTCTCGCCGTCCGCATTAACCTGAGCGGGTTGGAGCGCCACGGCATCTTGCGGGGCGACTACGTGATCGTGTTGTCGGGGGCCAAGCCGGCAACCGGTGAGCTTGCTGTGGGTCAGATCGGTCGCGGCACCATTCTGGTCGAGATGCTCCCGGGGCGCCGTGGTGTTCGTCGCGTCGACGATGCCACTGTGCACCGCGACGAGTTCGAGTTGATGGGACGGGTCATCGCCGTCTTGCGCTCGATGAATGAACTTACAAGGACCTACAGCACATGATTCGTCTCGACCGATTCACCGTGAAGGCACAAGAGGCCGTCCAGCGGGCTCAGCAGCTCGCACAGTCGCGGCACCACCAAGGGCTGGACGGAACCCATCTGCTGCTGGCGCTCCTGGAGCAGCGCGAGGGCGTGGTGCGCAATATCATCGAGCGGCTCGGCGGCGATCCCGACGCCGTCGTCGAGGCGGCCCAGACCGAGGTTGAACGAAAGCCTTCCGTCGAGGGCGACACGCCCCTCGAGCCTTATCTGGAAGACGAGGCCAAGAACGCGTTGGAGACGGCGCAAACCGAGGCCGATCAACTCGACGACAAGTACGTCTCGACCGAACACATCCTCCTCGGCCTCCTGGCCGCCGGCGGCGCAGCGGCGGCCGTGCTGGGGCAGGCCGGTATCGAGCGCGACCCCGTGTTCGCCGCCCTCAAGCAGGTGCGCGGCAGCATGCGTGTGACCGACCCCAACCCGGAAGACAAGTACAACGCTACCGAGCAGTATGGCGTCGACCTCACAGAGATGGCGCGCCGGGGCAAGCTGGATCCGGTTATCGGGCGCGACGAAGAAATCCGTCGTGTGGTGCAGGTGCTGTCGCGGCGGACCAAGAACAATCCGGTACTGCTCGGCGAGCCGGGCGTCGGCAAGACGGCCATTGTGGAGGGCCTGGCGCAACGCATCATCAACGGCGACGTGCCCTCGAGCCTGGCGAACCGGCGCGTTGTGCGCATGGACATCGCTTCGATGCTCGCCGGCGCCAAGTACCGCGGCGAGTTCGAGGACCGCTTGAAGGCTTTCCTCCGCGAGATCCAGGAAGACACCGATGTCATTCTGTTCATCGATGAGCTGCACACGGTGGTCGGCGCCGGCGCTGCCGAGGGCGCCGTCGACGCTGCAAACATGCTCAAGCCGCCGCTCGCCCGCGGCGAGCTGCATGCGGTGGGCGCCACGACGCTGAACGAGTTTCGCAAGTACATCGAGAAGGATCCCGCCCTCGAGCGCCGCTTCCAGCCGGTGATGGTGGGTGAGCCGTCGGTGGAGGAAACCATCTCTATTCTGCGGGGGCTCAAGGAGCGCTACGAGGTGCATCATGGCGTCCGCATCAAGGACAGCGCGCTGGTCGCCGCCGCCAATCTGGCGGAGCGTTACATCGCCGACCGCTTCATGCCCGACAAGGCCATCGACCTGGTGGACGAGGCAGCCGCGCACCTACGTATGGAAATCGACAGCCTGCCGGTCGAGTTGGACGAGCTCGAGCGCCGGCGCCGGCAGCTGCAAATCGAGTGCAAGGCGTTGGCCAAGGAACGTGATCAGAGCTCCAAAGAACGTCTCGCAAAGATCGAAGAAGAGCTTGTCACCTTGGATGCCTCGTACGACGAGCTGCACACTCGCTGGCGGGCCGAGAAGGATCAGGTAGCAGCTATCCAGGGCCTCAAGCGCGACATAGAGGATGCCAAGGCACAGGCCGAGAAGGCCGAACGCGAGTCCGATCTCGAGCGCGCCGCCGAGCTGCGCTACGGAACGATCCGCGAGCGTGAGCAGGCGCTGGAAACCGCGCAAAAGCAGCTCGAGGAGCTGCAAGGCGACGCGCACGGCATGCTCAAGGAGGAGGTAGACGACGACGACATCGCCGCGGTCGTATCGGGATGGACATCGATCCCCGTAAGCCGCCTGCTGGAAGGCGAAACCGACAAGCTCCTGCGCATGGAGGAGCATTTGCACACACGGGTCATCGGTCAGGATGAGGCAATCGAGGCGGTCTCCAACGCCATTCGGCGGGCCCGCGCCGGACTGCTGGCACCGAACCATCCTTACGGCTCGTTCTTCTTTCTGGGGCCGACCGGCGTCGGCAAGACCGAGCTTGCCAAAGCGTTGGCCGAATTCCTGTTCGACAGTACCGACGCGCTGGTCCGCGTCGACATGACCGAGTACATGGAACGCCACGCGGTGGCGCGCTTGATCGGGGCTCCACCCGGATACGTCGGTTACGACGAGGGTGGCTACCTGACGGAGGCGGTGCGGCGGCGGCCGTACGCGGTGATTCTCTTCGACGAAACAGAGAAGGCCCATCCGGACGTTTTCAATATCCTTTTGCAGATCCTCGATGACGGTCGCTTGACCGACGGCAAGGGCCCCACTGTGGACTTTTACAACACCGGGATAATCATGACCTCGAACGTCGGCAGTC
>CBDUXW010000284.1:0-4934 GCA_965371275.1 uncultured bacterium
GATTACCCGAGATCAGGACACGGCCCACCCGGGCCCGCGGGCCCGGGTACAACGAAAAGAGGACGTCGACGACGTAGGGATCTTCACCTTCGTCGACCTCGGAGATCACCAGGGCGCGGCGAAAGCCTTCGTTGGCGAGCAACACGCGCAGGCGGGTCTCGTCTCGTCGAATCGCGCCGGGGTCGTAGGCGCCCCCGGAGCGCAGCTGCAGCTCGTCGATCCAGCCTCCGGTGTCGACGCCCGCAGCCGTGAGGTCTTGATCGAGGCTGATTGCGACCTCGTTGGTGATCGTGCGGCCACCCTCGTCGATCGTCATCGCGATCCGCAAGCCCTGGAGCTCCGGGTCGAACGACACTCTGGAGGAGGTGACACGCGCCTGCAAAAATCCCAATTGCTGATACATCGTCAGGATCGACCGCTGATCCTGTTCCCATTGCCGTGTCGTGAACGTGCCGTCGCGCAACATCCGGCGCGGCTGCGTGCCGATCATCCCGAGTAGCGTTTCGGTGGGAAGGTGGTCGTTGCCGGCGAAATCGATTTGCCGGAGGTGCGCCTGGCGGAACGGCTGCACGCTGAAGTTGATAGCTACATTGCGGCCCTCGTCGTCGCGCCGCGTAATGCCGTAGGAAACTAGCGGTTGCCAGTATCCCTGCTCCTGCAACTCGGCGACGATGTCGGCCCGGGCCTGCTTGAGGATCCAGTCGGCGACGCTCGTTTCTTCGAAGAACGGCAGCACCTCGTGCCACTCCTCTTCCGTGCGTTCCCTGCCGCCGAAATTGAGCGCGACACGCGGGCCCGACTCCACGTTGACGTTGATGTCGACAGTGTTCGACTCCTGGTTGATGGCCGCCTCGGGTAGCGTCACCGTGGCGTAAAAGAAGTGCTCGTCGGCGAGACGATGCAGTATCTCGTCGATGCCGTCTCCCAGGGCGGCGCGGCGGTACACGCCGCCCTCTCTCAGCCCGAAGGCGGAACGGATCTCGGTGGCGCTGATGCCGAGAGCCCCGGTGATCTGCAGGCTGCGGATGCGCGTTGGAGCGCCGGCGTCGATGTGGAACGTGACCGTTCCCTCCGTCTGGCTGTCGTCGAGAACGAGCTCGGGCTCCACCGTCGCTTCCAGGTAGCCCTCATCGTGGATCGCCGCCTGCAGCCGCAGCGCTTGCTCTTCGAGTAACTCGCGGGTCACGCGGTCGCCGACGGTTGCGGTCAGGGCGTTCCGCAGAGCTCCGGAGCGGATCGGGCTGTCGCCGGCGAAAAGCAGGTTGCGGAGATGGGCTGCCGGGAGCACCACGAAGTGAAGCACCACTCCGGTGCCCGTATCTTCGCCGCTCACCTGGACGTCGGACACATTGCCCAGCGCGTAGATGTTCTGCAGGCTGCGCTTCAGGTCGGCGATCTCGTACGGCGCGCCGAGGCGAATCGCGACGGCCTCGCGCGCCGCCTGCCCCAGACCCGCCGGCGCGGTTACCGAGAACGAGACGACGGGCTTGCCGGCGAACGAGTCGCCGTTGGCCGCCGCCACGCTTTGCGCGGCGGCCGTCCCGCCGGCGAAAACGACACAGACCACCGCGAGCAGCAGCGTGCCGCCTGCTCGAATGAAGCGCGACGCGGTCATCGCGCGCCATTGCCTTCGCGCCGCCGCGAGCCGTTGAGAACTTCGGGGTGAGCGTCTCATCGGAATCGGTGGTCGAAGCGCACGTCGAAGCCGAAGGACCCGTCTTCCTCGCGCGTCGCCGTAACACGTACGTTACGAGATAGTTGGTACTCGATGGTGACAAGCTGCTCCTCGGTGGTGCCCAGCACGCTGGTCCAACTGACCCACAGCTCCGGCGTTACCTGCTTGCCCAATGTGACGCGCGCCGTGGGGTCGCCTGACCCGGCGGTAATGGCGGGTTCGACGCGGAACCTATCGACGCCGAAGACCTGTTGCGCGCCGCGCTCTACTTGATTGAGATATTGCTGGGTCAGGAACGAGGTCGCCTGCGCGCCCACGGCGCCGATGGTCTCGCTGTCAGGCAATCGCGCCTCGTCGGGGGTGCTGCCGACGGTCAGCAGCTCGATGAGCTGCAGATCGGAGAGCGGCGGCGAAGAGGAAAACGACGCCTGCATATCACCGCGGTCCGGGGATCCGGTCACCCCTACGGTCACCACATATTGGCGGATGTTGGTTTCGGCGAGGAAATCGAGGTTGGTTTCGGTCTGCAGCGGATTTTGAAACTCGACGGTGCCGTGCAGCAACCGGTAGCGATGGTCGCGCAGCGTCACGTCGCCGTCGATGATGGTTGCACGCCCCAGCAGCACCGGCGCGGCGAGCGTGCCGCGCACCTGCAAGTCGGCGCCGAGCTCCAGGTCGGCCATGTTGTTGGAGATCCTGAAGTCGCCGGGGGCTCTGACGTCGACGTCGAGGGTCACCGTCGCTGCCAGCTCGTTGTCGACGCCCAGAGTGCCGCCGCCGCTGAGCGTCAACAGCTCGACTTCGCCGTTCCAACGCTTCGTGTACTCCCCGGCTGAGGCGAACGCGGTGCCCGACAGCGTTGAGCTCTCGATCGTGCCGTCGTGCAGCAAGTCGGCGGTGAGGGTGACGCGAACGCCGGGTTCGAGCCGCAGATCGGCCTGCTCGATGTGGGTGTTGAGAACGAACCGATAAGGCATGTTGTCGACGAGCTGAATCTCGCCGTTGCCGGTCACGTTGCCCTGGCCGCGCATGCCGCCGCCGCCCATCATGCCGACGAAGTCGTCGATCCTGACGATGCGGTTGTCGAACGTCAGTGTGGCGTTGATCGACTCGACCGGCTGCAGGATCGGTGCGTTGACGAGCCCATTGGAGAGCTTGATCGTGCCGAAATACGACAGGTCCGGAGGATCGCCGGCGATGCGCATGTCGAGCTCGGCGCGCCCGGCGACGCCCCAGTCGCCGGTGACCCGGTTCAGTGGGTCGATGTTGGCCTGCCCCCGAATCGTGCCGTCGAAGCGGAATGGGCCGAGGTAGAAGAAGCCGTCGACGTCGACGTCGGTCCCCGGTCCCCGCAGGTTGATCGGCGTGGTCATCGTCAGGCGCCCGCCGGCGAGGTCGAATCCTACCGGTGCGGTCATGCGCAACGGCACGTCAGCGAACTGCAGGTCGAGCGCCCGCACGTCGAGCCTGCCCGTGTAGGCGCCCAAATCGGTGCCGTATCCCTGGGCCGTGAACGTCAGTGAAGTCGTGCCGGTGCGCAGAATTTCCCGCACGCGGCCGGCTTTGTCCCACATCGGTTGCAGCGGAAGCTCGTCGATGGACACCTCCAAGTGCGCCGGTTCTGCGGTCGTGTCGCCGGCCAGAGCGGCGAGCGGGATGACGCCGTCGACATGAAACGGACGCCCCTCGGATGTCCCCGCGAGCTCGTTGAGGTGTAGCTGACCGTCGGCGAGCCGCACGGTGCCACGCATCTCCTCGGCCGACCACGCCCATTTCTCGCGGCTCACCGACACGTCATACAGATCGAATGTGCCGTCCACATCACCGCTCAACAGATCGCCCGTGGCAACCAAAGAAACGTCGATACGGCCGCCGAACTCGGTCTCCACGGTCAGCACGTCGAGAACATCGAGTGACATGCTGCCGTCGGCCCGCGCCTCGATCCAACGCCCCTCGGCGAGGTCGACAACCGCGTCCGCGCTCAGCGTGCCCGACTCGCTGATGAGCCGCGGCAGTCGTGCGCGCAACATCTCGCCGTCGAGCTCGAGGGTGAACGGATCCGGAACAGAGAACGTCAGCCCCGGGCGTGTCAGCGTGAACTCGCTCAGCAGCGCGCTGCCGGTCCATGATTTCCAATCATCGAGAAACCCCTCGCCTTCTACCTCGAGCCTTCCCTCCACGGCGAGGTCTTCGTTGACCTCGTAGCCTTGCGCTGCCATTGCCGCCAGGATGAGTCCCGATTCGCCGCTCGCCTGCAGATTGGCGAGGTGCGGGGCTTGCAGGTCGGTGCTGAGCGTCGCCGCCCATCCTGAGGCCGGTACCCGGGGTAACGGGATCGCCTGCCCGCCGCCGGCGGCGGTCGGCGTCGGTGGCGGCACCGCCGGAGAGCTCGGGTCGGGCCGCCCGGCTGCGGCAATAGCCAGACTACCGGCGCGCAGCTCGGCGCTCGTCGCCACGGATCCGATCGACACCCCGAAGGCCGCCGCGTCCGTCCAGCGAATCGTCGCCGCCGCATCCGGCGTGGCGAAATCGCCGGTCAGGCGCGCCTGCAGCTCGACAACCCCCGAAACCGGTACTTCCCGGCCGAGGAGATCGGCGATGATCGAGGCGTCGAGGCCGAAGCCGTCAACGCTTGCCTGCACCGTGTCGTCGGTACGCTGCCAGGTTCCCGATATGGAGAGCCGGCCGCGCGGTCCGAGCAATTCGAAACGCTCCGCCGACCAACGGGTGGATTCGAGTGCCAGGCGTACATCGGCAGTCAGGTTGGCGAGGTCGTTCAGGCGGACGGCTTCGCCGCGGATCTCCACACTGCCGCTGGGCGGGGCGCCGTAGTTGCCCGACAGCGCCAGCTCCCCGCTCGTCTCTCCGGTTACGGTGAACGGCACGCCGAGCTGCGGCAAGTGCACTTCCATCGGGTACGCATCGAGCCGCAGCCCGAACGAGTAGTCGGCAGCGGCTGAAACCTGCTCGCCGATCCGAAATCTCCCTTCGCCGGCAGCGCTGCCCTCGCCACGCGTCACGGTCAAGGCGATGACCTCGAGTGAAGCGCCGGCGAGCCGCAGATTACCCTCGACGTCACCCACCGGGTTTCTGGAGACGAACAAGTTCGTTGCGGTGAGCGTGCCGTCCAGTCGGGGCTGCGCAACGCTGCCACTGACCACCGCGGAAATGTCACCGACGCCGCGCAGGCCCAAGGGCTGAGGTACCGGGAGCTCGCCGCGGAACCGTCGAACCTGCGTGAACAGGCTGTCGAGAAAGC
>CBDUXW010000285.1:0-4923 GCA_965371275.1 uncultured bacterium
CTGTCGCGGACGCTCGGGTAGTAGGCGGCGGCGCCTTCGGCTTCCTTCAGATATTCGACGGTGCTTTGCAGACTCTGGCGAACTTCAGCGATGGTATTGGCCGGAAAGCGGCCCGACGTCGACTTCACGAAGTTTCCGGCCAAGTCCCACTGTTCCGCGGTGTGGACGGCATTGCGCTGCTGGCCGTACTGTTCCATTCGGGCCAGCGACGTGTCCCAATCGATGGCGGCGTGCATCGCCGGCGACGGTGGTTGATGGCAGTCGGAGCAGACCATCAGGTACGCCTGGCCCGGCCCCGTGTTCGCTCCGGGCATTTGCTGCGCAGTTTGGGCGATCAGCGCCTGGCGATAGCGACCTTTCACCGACGCCTGGACGGCGGCGATGTCCACCGCGCCGCGCTGCACCTGAGCCTCGTACAGCCTTCCCGCCTCGATCGACTCGTCCATGCAGACGTTACACATTGCTGCATGCTGCGAGCGATGGCAGTCGATGACGCCGCCGTGGCCGTATAGCTCGCACGGGCAGTAACAAGGAAGTCCGGTGATCACTTCCGGGTAGTCATTGGCAACGGTGTAGGAGGCAACGATCTTGTTGAGATGATCTTGTGGTGGGAACTGCTTTTGCAGCGTGCCCGCCACCGGAGCAACGGTCGCGGCGTCACCCGTTTCGGCCGCAGCGGTGGGCGCGGATGGCGCCGTGGCGACTGCTGCTTGGGAGCCATCGGGGGCTTCCGCGGCGCCATCGCCCGAGCAGGCCCCGGTTACGACCAGCAGACTGCACACGATCAGCGCGAAGATCGATCGCCACGTGCGCTTGTCTTCCGTTTCGACTGTTCCGGCTGCGCTCACTCTTCCACCTCGTTCCAGCGCCGACGCACCACCCGGCGACCCAACGAACGGCTATACGCCGACGGGGCACCGGTGGTCTCGGCCTCGGCGATGGCTGCTTCCATCGCCCCCATTTTCGAATCCAAGTCGTCTACATAGTGCAGCACGAGAGCCTCTCGTGTCGCCGGCTGCACCGGTGCCCCGTGCTCGTGCTTGCCGTGGTGGCTGGCGAGCAAATGCAGCACGTGGCGGCGCAAGGACACGGGGAATCCGTCGATGGCGTCGATTTGCCGGGCCAGCCAGGTAGTTTCGAGCAACAAGTGGCCGACCAGCCGCCCATCCTCGGTGTAATCAAACGACTGCTCGTACGACAGCTCCCAGATCTTCCCGAGATCGTGCAGGCACGCTCCGGTCACGAGCAGGTCACGGTCGATCTCAGGGTAGTGATCGGCCGCTTTCATCGCCAGACCCACGACCGAGAGGGTGTGCTCCAGCAAACCGCCCACCCAGGCATGGTGCAGCATCACGCCGCCGGGGGCGCGACGAAAGCATCGTGACACGTCGGAATCGGTAAAAGTCGCTCGCAGCAGCGCCTGCAGGTGCTCGTTCTGTACCGTTTCGACGATCCCCAGCAGCTCGTCGTACATCTCGTCGACGCTGCGCTCGGAGGCCGCCAGATAGTCGGCGGGATCGATTTCGTCGACATCGGCCGGGGCCAGGCGATCGACCTTGATCTGCGGCGCCGACTGCCAGCTTTCGACGACGCCTTCCACGAGCACGTAGTCGCCCTCGGAAACGGCGCCCGCCGCGGCTTCGGCGTCGTCCCACATGCGCGCCGCGATGGTGCCGCTCTTGTCGGAAAACTCGATCGCCAGATAGCGCTGTCCGTTGCGCGTCGTGCGCAAGCTGCAGCGCCGCAGCAGGAAGCTCGTTGCGATGGGCTCGCCGATTTGCAGATCGACGACGTACCGCTTAGCCGCGCTGCCTGGGAGTGCCGGTTGGTGCACCTTGGGTAGCCTCCGTCCAAACCGACTCGACGTCCGAGAACTCGTCCGAAAGGACCTCCAGGAACGCTCGCGCGCGCAGTGATCGTGTGTATTCCTCGAGCTTGTCGCCCATCTTCTGGTCCGTAAGGACTGCCTGGATGTTCTCGCTCGCCTCCTCGAAACTGAGCACCCGCTCTTCCTTGCGATCCATGAGCTGGACAATGAAGTAGCCGACGCCGGCTCTCGCGATGAGCGGAGAATACGACAGCGGGGTGAGCTCCCCAAGAGCAGCCGCAACTTCCGGCACCAGGTCGTCCGGAGACATGTAGGTGACTTCGGAGGCGTCGGTGGCCTGGCCGCCGTACTTGCTCGCCACCGCCGACAGCGAGACACCCGCCAGCAACTCGCGGCGGGCGTTCTCGGCACTTTGCCGAGCCGCTTCCATGTCACCGGCAGAGAGAATGATCAGCTGCTGAAAGGCGACCTGCTCGGGCTCGGTGAAATCCGCACGATGCTCGTCGTAGTAGCGCTCGGCTTCACGCCCGGTAACGAACACCTGGCGGGTGATCTCCTGGAACATCAGGCGCTGCTGCACGATGCTGCCGGCAATCTGCTCGCGCATCGTCGCCTCGGTCAGGCCGTTCTGCGCCAGCGCCTGGCGCCACAGGCTGTCGTCGACGAGGCCGTTGTCCTCGCGGATGCGCACGATGGCGCGATCGATTTCGTTGGGGTCGGCGACGATGCCCAGTTGCTCGGCCGCCTGTTCGAGCATGAGACCTTCGATGAGGCTGGCCAGCATGCTCAGCCGCAGCTGGTGCGCCTGCGCGTCGATCTGGTCCTGTGGTATCTGGCTGGCGATGGCGGCCAATCGATCCTGCCACTGGGACTCGAACTCGCTGTAGAGAATCGCCACGCCGTTGACACGCACGATGATCTCGTCGATCAGGCCACCTTGCAGCACCCCCGACGCTCCGAGCGCCTGCCCTTGCGAGGCTTGTGCGGCGAAGGCTACGCCCGGCGTCGCTGCCGTCAGCACGACGAACAAGACACCGAGACAAGCAAGTTTTGTCGAAAGCCGAAGCGTCTTGGTAAGCCGCATTCGAGTTTCCTCGCGCATGGAATGGGGACGCGCCACCTGATCAAATGAGACGGCCGGGGCTGCCGAAGTGGCGCAGAAAACCAAAGTTGAGGGTATCACGGGCCGGCCACGGGTCGCACCTGCTCGAGGCTCTCCAAGAGCCCCCGAACGGCGCCAACGCCCCACTTTGAGCCGCTCTCCGGGGAGGGCGAGTCCGGCGCCTGACGCACAACGAGCCGATCAGGCGGTTTCATGCTCCACCCCTCCTCTTCGTGCACGCGGGCCACGAGCTCCGACAGCTCGATGCGTGGGTCGCGACCGAAGCGGATCTCCAAACGGTCGCCGACCCGGTCGATGGCGGCGATGCCCAGTGCTTCGGCGGCGAGACGCAGGTCGGCGTAGGCGAACAGCTCGTCGACTTCCTTCGGCGGCGCCCCGTAGCGATCCCTGACCTCATCGCGCAGGCTGTCGAGTTGCGCCGCGTCACGTGCCGAGGCGAGGCGCTTGGCGACCATCAGCCGCTGCAACGGGTCTTCGACATAGGCCACCGGAATCGCGAACCCGACTCCCAGGTTGAGCTGGGCCCGCGCCTCGGTCGGCGTCGGTTCGCCTTCCAGTTCGTTGACCGCCTCCTCGAGCAAACGGGCGTACATCTCGAAGCCGACTGCCGCCATGTGACCGTGCTGGCGCTCGCCGAGCAAAGAGCCGGCGCCGCGAATCTCCAGGTCCATGGCCGCCAACCGGAACCCGGAGCCGAGGTCGGCGAACTCCTGGATGGCCCGCAGTCGCTTCTTGGCCAGGCTGGAGAGCGTGTCGGGCGGCGGGATCATGAGGTAGGCGCTGGCGCGCCGGTCGGAGCGGCCTATGCGCCCGCGTAGCTGGTAGAGCTGCGCCAGGCCGAAGCGGTGGGCGCCGTTGATGATCATGGTGTTGGCCAGCGGGATGTCGAGGCCGTTCTCGATAATCGTCGTGCTCACCAGCACGTCTGCGTCGTGGCGCACGAAGTCGAGCATCACACGCTCCAGCTCGCGCTCCGGGAGCTGTCCGTGGCCGACCCGGAAACGAGCTTCCGGAACCAGGGCGCGCAGCGTCTCGACCATCGAGTAGATGGTCTCGACACGGTTGTGCACGAAAAACGCTTGCCCGTTGCGCGACAGCTCCGCCCGGATGGCGCTGGCGATCACTTCGGCGTCGTACACCATCACGTGCGTGGCCACGGCGAACCGATCGCGCGGCGGGCTTTCGATGACACTCAGATCGCGCACACCGATCAGCGACATCTGCAAGGTGCGCGGTATCGGCGTGGCGGTCATCGACAGCACGTCGACGCGCCGCTTGAGCTGCTTGAGCCGCTCCTTGTGCTGCACGCCGAAGCGCTGCTCCTCGTCGACGACGAGCAGTCCGAGGTTCTTGAACTGGACATCCTTCGACAGCAGCCGGTGCGTACCGATGACGATGTCGATGGCGCCGGCGGCCAGTTCCTTGATGACCTCCTTCTGTTCGTTCGGGGAGCGAAATCGAGACAAGAGCTCGATGCGGACGGGAAACTCCTCCATGCGCTCCCCGAACGTGCGGGCGTGCTGATCGGCCAGGACCGTCGTGGGGGCCAGCATGGCGACTTGCTTGCCGTCCATGAGCGCCTTGAACGCGGCGCGCATCGCCACCTCGGTCTTGCCGTAGCCGACATCGCCGCACAGCAGCCGGTCCATCGGCCGGGTGGACTCCATATCGGCCTTGACCTCGGCGATGGCGGTGAGTTGATCGGGCGTCTCCTCGTGCTCGAAGGCGTCCTCCATCTCGCGTTGCCACGGCGTGTCTTCGCCGAAGGCGTGCCCCTGAATGGTCTTGCGCGCGGCGTAGAGCTCCAGGAGCTCGCTGGCCATCTCGCGCAGCTCCTTCTTCACCCGGTTGCGAACGTTGCCCCACGAGGTTCCGCCGAGCTTGTCGATTTTCGGAGTGGCGCCCTCTACACCCCGGTAGCGCTGTACCAGGTGGAGCTGCTCGAGCGGCAGATAGAGTCGATCCTCACCGC
>CBDUXW010000286.1:0-4917 GCA_965371275.1 uncultured bacterium
CATGCGCATGCTCTACCAGATGGCGCGCATCTACGACGAGTGGCCGGGCGAGGACTACGACGGATCGAGTTGCCGCGGCGCCATGAAAGGCTGGCATCGCCACGGTGTGTGCACCGACGCCACCTGGAAGTACAACTCCAAGCGGACGACGCGCCCCCGGGAGGGATGGGAGGCCGAGGCTGCGCAACGGCCGCTCGGCGCCTACTACCGCATCAACAAGGACTCGATCTCCGACCTGCAGGCGGCGATCTACGAGGTCGGCGCCATCTATGCCTCCGCGGCGGTGCACGACGGCTGGTTTCTGCGTAAGAGCCGGGAGCTCCCGGTAATCGAGCAGAAGAAGAAAGCCGGCGGCCACGCGTTCGCGCTCGTCGGCTATACGCCCCTCGGCTTCATCGTGCAGAACTCGTGGACTGCCGACTGGGGCTTCCACGGCTTCGCCGTTCTGCCCTACCAGGATTGGGTGGAGAACGGCTCCGACGCCTGGGTCGCGGTGCTCGGCGCCCCCGTGAAGGTCGATAAGCCCGGCCGCGCGATGCGCTCCAAGCCCTTGCGCGACGTCGCCGACGGCAAGGCCGAGTGGTGGTGGAGCTCCGACAGCATCGGGCGCGGCTACCAGTACGAGAACCCCCAGGTCGAGCCGCTGTCGGAGAGCGACGCCTACGAGCACACGGTTGTCATCGGCAACAACGGCGTCGTGCTGAACCGCTTCGTCGACACGGCAAGCGGGCGCGACGCCATTGAAGAGGTGGCGTTAACGGGCGCGACCGAGTACTTCGCGGCGCGCAACGCCAAGCCCCGCCTGGCGATTTACGCCCACGGCGGCCTCAACGACGAGGACGTGTCGCTCGAGCGCATCCGGGTGATGGCACCCTACTTCATCGAGAACCACATTTATCCGATCTTCGTGACCTGGCGCACCGGCCTCATGGAGAGCATCGTCGGAATTCTCGAAGACGCCGTGCGCCGGCTGCTGCCGGTGAGCGGCGCCGGACCCGATCGCGGCTGGCTCGACGAAATCCGCGACCAGCTCAGCGAGGCGAAAGACCGCACCATCGAGGCGGCGGCCGATCGCGTGCTCGTGAAACCGGTGTGGTCCGAGATGAAGCAGAACGCCGCGGCGGCCTCGCAACCCGGCGGCGGCATGGCGACGCTGGCGCGGCGGCTCGAAGACTTGAAGCACACGTTCGGCGACCTCGAGATTCATCTCGTCGCGCATTCCGCCGGCTCGATACTGCTCGGTCACCTGCTGGCGCGATTCCCCGCCCGCGGCCTCGAGGCGTCGTCGGTGCACCTGTACGCGCCGGCGTGCACGGTACCGTTCGCCAATCACTACTACGCCGGCGCAGTGAGCAACGGCGTCGTCGATGCGCGGCGCATGTATGTCGACGTCCTGAGCGACGAGCGTGAACGCGCCGACACCGTCGGGCCGTACGGCAAGTCGCTGCTCTACCTGGTGAGCCGCGCCCTCGAAACGCTGCACAAGATGCCACTGCTCGGCCTCGAGGCGGCGTGGCGCCCACGCGCCGCCCGCCAAGACATGTGGAGCACCGATGCCGCAACGGCGGTTGCCGACTGGCGCGACTTCGTCGCCCAGCGCCGACCGCGTCTCGAGGTTCACACCAAACAGCGCGAGCGGATCAACGACGGCCAGGAGATGATCGCGCTGGCCCACGGCTCCTTCGACAACGATGTCGAGGTTGCGCAGCAAACGCTGACGCGCATCCGCTCGTCGGCGCTGCGCTACGACGTCGAGAACCTGCACGGCTTCTAAAGGCGCCGATATAGCAGTGCTGAAAAAACTGCATTTTCCCTTGACTTCAAGTTCCGGTGTGCTATTTTTTCAGCATCTTCTCGTACCGCTCCCCGGTACGATCGAGGCAGTCGATGGCCAAGCCGTCACCGGAACACCTCAGCCGCCGCGAGCGGCAAATCATGGACATCCTGTACGAGCACGGCAGCTCGACGGCCGCCGAGGTGCTCGACCGCATGGCCGACCCACCCAGCTATTCCGCCGTCCGCGCCGCGCTGCGCGTGCTCGGCGACAAGGGCCACATCACGCATACGCGTGAGGGGCACCACTACCTGTTCCGTCCCGTGGTGACCCGCGCCCGCGCCGGCAAAACGGCCACCCGGCGCCTGCTCGATACGTTCTTCAACGGATCCGCGGAGCAGGCGGTCGCCGCACTCATCGAGGACGCCGACGGCGCCGATCAAGAGGAGCTCGACAAGATCGCCGCGCTGATTGACCGGGCGCGAAAGGACGGTCGTTGATGCCGATCGCCGCCGACCTGGCCGTAAAGGGGTTGCTGATTCTCGCCGCCGCCGCCGCCGCCGGCTTCATGCTGCGCCGCCGCGCCGCGGCAACAAGATACCTGGTATGGAGCACGGCAATGATGAGCCTGCTGCTGCTGCCGGTGCTCGCTGCCCTGCTGCCGGCATGGCAGGCGCCGGTCATTCCGGAAGCGTGGATCGCGGCTGTCGAGGCCCCGCAAGCCCCACCACAGCCGGAGCGCCGACCGGCACGGGAAGCGGTGACACGCGAAACACCCAGAGCTATCCGCGCGGCGCCGCCGGCCGTGCGCGAGGCTTCCGAGGCTACGCGTGAGACACCCCGGGCCGCATACGTTGCCGCTCTCGCCAGACTCGCAGACGCCGCACGTAGCACCGGCCCGAGAGCCCTTGTACTCGTATGGATGATCGGCGCGCTGGCGCTCATGGCCCACTTGCTGGCCGGCGTGCTACGTGTCGGTTACCTGGCGCGCCGCGGTATGCCAAGTGCCTCGCCGCACGTTCTAGACGCCTTCGAGCGAACCTCCAAGCGGCTCGGCATCAGCCGCACGGTACGCCTGATCGAGAGCGGTTCCACGACGGTGCCAGTGACCTGGGAGCTACTGCGGCCGGCGGTGATGTTGCCGGCGACGGCCGGTGACTGGCCGGCCGACCGTCTCGAGGTCGTACTGCTGCACGAGCTGGCGCACGTGAAGCGACGCGACTGCCAGATCTGGCTGCTGGCGCACGTGGCAACTGCGCTGCACTGGTTCAATCCGCTGGCCTGGTACGCCTTGCGTCGCCTGCGCATCGAGCGCGAGCACGCCTGCGACGACCACGTGCTGACCTCGGGAGCCCGGGCTACCGACTACGCCAACCATCTTCTGGAGATCGCCCGCGGACTTCTACGGCGCCAGCCGAGTTGGGCCGCCGTGCCGATGGCCCGCCGCTCGCAACTGCGCGGGCGCGTGACCGCCATTCTCGACCCTCGAAACCCACGAAAGCTTCCCGACCGGAGAACCACGATGATCGCTACGATCGCCACCCTTATCCTGTTGCTGCCGCTGGCGGCGCTACAAGCCGGCGTCTCGGCGCAGGTTCCGCAGCCGAGCCCGGCTGCGGCCAAACCCAGTGTCGCTGCCGTGCCGCTTGCCTCGCCATCGCCGGCGTTCGCCGCCGTGCCTTCGGCGACGCCCCGCCCCACTCCGGATGCAATACCTTCGGCGGTGCCCCGCCCCACTTCGGCTGCGGTACCTTCGGCAGTGCCCCGCCCCACCTCGGCTGCTGTACCTTCGGCGGTGCCCCGCGCCACGGCGCAGGCGAGCACCCAGCCGTCGATCGACGAGCTCGTATCGATGCGCATCCACGGCGTCACGCCGGAGTTCATCGACAGCATCCGCACCGCTGTCGGCGGCAATCTGACCATCGACGATTTCATTGCGTTTCGCATCCACGGCGTGAATGCCGAGCTCGCCGCCAGCATGCGCGGTGTCTTCGGCGACGACATCGACGGTGACGACCTCGTGTCGGCGCGCATCCACGGCGTGTCGCCCGAGCTCGCGCAGCGCATGTCGGACGTCTTCGGCACCGAGCTGAGCTTCGACATGCTCGTCTCGATGCGCATTCACGGCGCCAGCGCCGAGTACATCGAGCAAATCCGCGGCCTGGTGCCCGACGGCGATGCGCTGACCGCCGGCGACATCGTAAGTATGCGCATCCACGGCGTGTCAGTGGAATGGATCAACGAGCTGCGCGACGACGGCTACATCGACCTGACGGCCGACGAGCTGGTGAGCATCAAGATCCACGGCATCGATCGGATCCTCAAGCGCCGTAAGGGCGGACAATAGGAGCGGCAAGATGAACAAGAGAGCACAAGCTTCAAAAACGCTTTCCTCGCCCCTCGGCCACTTCGGCTTCGTGCTGCTGATGCTGGCGTTCGGCGCCTCCGTTCCCGGCACAGCCGTCGCCGGCGGCGCGCCGGCCCTCGCCATTGCGGTTGCGCTGCCTTCCGCAGCCACCGCCGGTATCGCACCGGCCGGCGCGCAGGCGTCGACCGTCGAAGGGACGTGGTCGACGCGGATTTCCGATCGCAACGGCGACGATCGCATCCAGATCAGGCTCGAAAGGGACCGAGACCGCGGCCATTCCAGCCAAGGGTTCAGCGTCGACGCCGGCGAACTCGATGGGCTGACGATGGGCCAAGCATCCGGCACGGCCTCGAACGTACGCTTCGCGCTGGTGCGCGACGCCGGCACCATCACCTTCGAGGGCAACATTCGCGACGGCCGCGGTACGGGCACGTTCGGATTCACGCCCAACTCGCAATGGGTGGGCCAGATGGACGGCCTCGGCTACGACTGGGACGACGATGAGGTCTTCTTCCTCGCCATCCAGGACGTGACCACGGCATGGGTCGAGGCCCTGCAGGATCTGGGCTATACCAATCTTCCGGGCGACGATCTGTTCGCCTTCGCGATCCACGGCGTGGGCCCCGAATTCATCCGCGCCCTGAACGATCTGGGCTACCGCAGCATCGACGCCGACGACCTGGTGGCGATGCGCATCCACGGCGTATCACCCGAGTTCGTGCGCGACATCCGCGGGGCGCTGGGCGGCTGACGCGGTCGCGATCCGACCGTCGGC
>CBDUXW010000287.1:0-4915 GCA_965371275.1 uncultured bacterium
GACGTAAAAATGGGCCTCCGGTCGATCCGACGCGACGAACTCGTAGACGATCTCGGAGGCCAGCAGTGGTTCGGGATCTTCAGGTGTCGGGTCGGGAATCGGCACCAGCGGGCCCTTGCGCACGACCCGCTCGCGCGAGACTTCCACGCGCGGCTCAGGTGGTTCGTAGATTTGCAGCGGCGTGATGACCTGGTCTTTCCGCGGGTCTATCCACGCGGTGTTGCCCTCCGGCAGGACGACGGCGAACAGCGCGAAGTGCACGAGCAACGCGCCGACGCCGGCCAGCTTCAACGGCCGGCGGTCCTCCTTCAAGAAAAGAGCAGGCACCGGGTCCGTGCGCCAAACATCGCTTCCGTCCTGCGCATCATGCGCGCGATGAACACGCCCAGTAGCCTGCTCAAACCGTGATCGAGCGGCGGCCAGCGTGACGGAGCCGATCTCCCGGCTGCCGACCGCCAACACCGCCGCGGGTCCGCCGTCGTGCCGCGCTTCGCGCAGACGTGCGGCGAAAGTCGTTTTCATCTCAGCGGCCCAGCGCCGCCTGAACCAGTGGGGAAGGGCCTCGACTGCAACCCCGTAGACGCGGGTCAGCAGCCGGTCGATCGCGTTGCCTTTGGAGGTCATGGGGTCCCCCTTAGCTCGGGACCACGGCGTTAGCCGGCCGCGGACCCATCGTCGAGAAGGTCGCGCTCACGCGCCAGGTTAACCAAGCGGAGCAACCGCTCGCCCTCGGCGCGCGCCACGCGACGGCCCAGTGCAGTGATTCGAAAGTAGCGACGGCGGGCATCGTCAGCCGCAGCCGCCGGCCGGCCGGCCTCTTCGATGAGGTCTTGCCGCCGCAGTTTGTCCATCGACAGGTACAGGGAGCCGGTGCTCGGCTTGGTGCGGCCGGCGGTGTTGCGCTCCACCTCTTTGGCTATCGCGTAGCCATGGCTCTCATCGTTGGCGAGAGCCAGAAGAATGTGGAAGGCCAGCCGCGGCAGGGGAGTCAACGATTCCGGGTCGGGCGCGGTGGCGCGAGCCGCATCGCTGCTGGACTGTTCTTCGTGCTTCATGAGGTCGTCACCGTCCTTCTTTGGACTCAATCGATTTGTTGTAAATATATTTACATTAAACTGAGTCTGCGAGGCAAGGCGAGCCGTCGGTTCACCGCACTTGTGGCGCGCCCTGGGTCCGACGCAGCTACCGCGTGGAGCCGGCGCGTGCTCATCGTGTGTACAGGATTCGCTGTTCATGTATATGTAGACGCTTCGCGCCGGCGATTCTTTACAAGATCAGAGGAAGAAATGAGAGTGCACCGAGCTCGCACGGTAGTTTTGGCGGCCTTCTTGATTGTCGGCGTTTTTGCCGGGGCGCCGGCGACGGCGCAGTTCACGCCCTTCGAGGCGGCGATTGCGGCGTTCGACGCCGAGGTTGCCCGCGGCGTCGCGGAAGACGCGGGGGGGTGCGTTTCGGTAGCCGTGTTTGTGGCTGCCGAGGTGACGTGGAGCAAGGGCTACGGCTGGGCCGACATCGACAATCGGATTGCCTGCACGGATGAAACCATCGGTCGCACCGGCTCGATCTCGAAGTCCTTCACCGCGGTGTTGATGTTGCAGCTCGCCGAGCGCGGCGTGTTGGATATCGACGACCCGGTACGTTCGTACTTCTCCGAGATCGACGGTCTTGTCGGGCAGCCGGCTGATTCGCAGCCGGTAACGTTTCGCATGCTCGCGAGCCACACGGCCGGGTTGATTCGCGAGCCGGATCTCGAGGGAGCCGCGTCGGGGTCGATCTACGGCTGGGAAGACAAGATCCTCGCTTCGATTCCTTTCACCTCGTTTCAAACGCCGCCGCTCACCGAATATGCCTACTCGAACATCGGCTTCGGCATGCTCGGATTGGCGAGCGCGCGGGCCGCCGGTGTGCCGTTCATGGACCTGGTGACCGATCTCATCTTCAGGCCGTTGGGCATGCGGAGCAGCACATTCATCATCGATACGCCTGATCTGGCGCGACGCCTGTCGGTGGGTTACAGCCGCGACCGGCGTACCGGGTCATTCAGCGCCGAGCAGGCGACGAGGGAGCACTTCGGCCGCGGCTACAAGGTGCCCAACGGCGGCATCTATTCGACCGTGGGCGACCTGGCGAAGTTCGCCGCGGCAGTGATGGGCGTGGGATCGGTGCAGATTCTTTCGGCCGAGAGTCGCGCCGCAGCGCTGGCGGCGCAGCCGCCGGCCGAGAGCTATGGTCTCGGCTTCCAGACGACGGACGTGGACGGCGCGCGGTTCGTCGGACACACGGGCTCGGTGGCGGGCTACAACGCCGGGCTGCGGTTCGAGCTCGGCTCGAAAATCGGTGTCGCCGTGCTGCGTACCACGAGCTACAACCCGCCGATGAACGATCTGTTGACAGAGCTCGTCGCGACGGCGGGGCAATAGGAAAAACACCCACCCCCTTGATTTGTGCCGCCCTACTGCTGCTAGGCTTTTCTGCATGGGGCGGTTAGGGGTCGGGCATGCGTGGGCTAATTCGGTGGTACAACGACTCTCCGCCCGTAGTGCGCGTGGTGTTTCACCATGGGCCGGTGGTTTGGCGTCCCGTTTCTGAATTCGCGCCGCATCGAGCACGGCGGCGTATCTTGGTGGTCTGCTTCGGCAACGCGTGCCGCAGCCCGCTGGCCGCCGCCATGTTTTCCGCGCTGCTGCCGGCGGACCGGTTCGAAGTTTTCTCCGCCGGTACCAATGCGCCGGAAGGAAAGACGGCAACCGAGTTCGCGCGTATCGCGGGTGCGAAACGAAGCTTGTCGCTACGCGGCCACGGATCGCGCAAGCTCTCGGCCGAGCTGGTGCGCAACAGCGACCTCATATTCACCATGTCGCGCCACCAGGCCGCCAAGGTCGTGAATCTCGACCGCCGCGCCGCGCGCCGCATTCGTCTCCTCGGTGCTTTCGCACCGCGGCACAACGTATGGGGGCTGCCGGCCGACCCGATGAAGGCCGCTGCTGACGATCACGAGATCTGCGATCCGGTGGGCGAGGACCTGGAATTCCACTACGAGTGCGCCGAACGCCTGGCGACCGCGGTGAAGGGCGCGGTGCACTGGATCGCCGAAGGTGCGGACCCCGAAGTGGGTCCCGACAGCGCCACCCGCTGGCTCGAGCCGAACCCGCCGCCGCCGCCGGTGCGGCCGCCGCATCACTTACGGGCGCTGCCGCTGCGCTGATCGCGAAACTTCCACCGGGTCCAGCGCGTCGTTAGACGGGAGATCGGCGGGATGAGCCGACTCTCGTTGATTCGGCCTCCACGCCGACGTCATTCACCGTCGACGAGGCTTTCCGCATGGAAACGCTCGCCCAAGACATCAAGTTCAGCGCCAAGCTGTTGTGGAAGGACAGGGGATTCGCGATCACCGCGATCCTGACCCTCGCCCTGTGCATCGGCGCCAACACCGCCATTTTCAGCGTTATCAACTCGGTTCTGCTGCGTTCTCTGCCGTTCGAGGAATCAGAGCGGATCATGACGATGCAGAACCTGTATCCGGGCGCCGGGGTAACTAGCGAAGGCGGCGCCGGCGCTCCCGACTATTTCGATCGCATCGAGCGCACCGATGCGTTCGAGGAGATCGCCAACTACCAGAGCGCCGGCCTGGCGCTTGGCGATCAACAGACGCCGGAGCAGATCGCTGCTTGGGAGGCGACCCCGTCGTTCTTCCGCCTGCTGCGTGCCCAGCCGCACATCGGCCGCATCTTCACCGAGGACGAGGGGCTCGTGGGCAGCGAGCAGAAGGCGTTGCTCAGCTTCGCTGCCTGGCAGCAGTACTACGGTGGCGAAGAGTCTGCCGTGGGGCGCGATATCCGGCTCAGTGGTGTGTTGTACGAGATCGTCGGCGTCATGCCGGAGGACTTCTACTTCCAGGATCGCGACGTCCGCGTCTGGATTCCGATCGCCTTCACCGACGAAGAAAAACAGCAGATCCACTCGAACCAGTGGCAGCAGATCGGCCGCCTCCGGGCCGGCGCCTCTCCGGAGCTTGCACAACAGCAGATCGACGCCGTGAACGCCGCCAACCTGGAACGCTTTCCGGGCTTCAAGGAGGCACTCATCAACGCCGGGTTTCACACGACGGTCATTCCCTTGCAGGACGCCCTGGTGCGCGATGTCCGCCCGACCCTGTACCTGCTGTGGGGTGGCGTGCTGTTCGTGTTGTTGATCGGCTGCGTCAACATCGCCAACCTGGTGATGGTGCGCTCCAACGTGCGCGTCAAGGAACTGGCGACGCGCTTCGCGCTGGGCGCCGGTCGCCTGCGTGTAATCCGCCAACTACTCACCGAGAGCGTCGTGCTCACCGGCATCGGCGGTGGTCTCGGCCTGTTGTTCGGCTACTGGGGATTGAGCCTGCTCGGCAGCCTGGGCATCGACCGGTTGCCCCGCGCCAGCGAGATCGGCATGGACGCCACCGTCGTCGTCGTGACGCTGGCGATGGCGCTCGGCGTGGGCGTGCTCATCGGCCTGATCCCGATTCTCAGCGTGGTCGGCGTCAACATGAGCTCCGTCTTTCGCGAGGAAGGGCGTACGGGAACGAGCAGCAAGGCAGCGCGAATGGCGCGTGGTTCGATGGTTACCGCGCAGGTGGCCATCGCACTGATCTTGTTGATCGGCGCCGGGTTGATGCTGGCGTCGTTCCGCGAGGTCTTGTCGGTTGATCCCGGCTACAACCCGGCGAACGTGCTCACCGGGCGGGTGAGCTTGCCGTTGGCTCGCTACGAGGGCGCTGATGAGAGACGCGCCTTCGTGAGCCGCGCGCTGGAGCAAATTCGCACCGTGCCGGGTGTTGTCGAGGCCGGAGGGACAAGCAACTTGCCGTTGGGCGGCAACTACAACGACTCGGTGATCATGGCCGAAGGCTACGCCATGAGTCCCGGCGAGTCGTTGA
>CBDUXW010000288.1:0-4912 GCA_965371275.1 uncultured bacterium
GCCATCGCGGCAACCGTCTCGGTGCAAAACGCCAACACAACGACGAATTCGAGCCACCGTGAGGCGCCGTTCACCACCGATCAAATCGATTACACCGACGTCTACGTCTTCCAGCCCCTTCCGGCGGCGGGCGCTGAAGTCGGCACAGCTCGGCATTTCTTCACCCTCGGCGATGGTGACGTCGTGATCCAGGACGCACTCGTGCCGGCGGGTTTCTTCGGGCCGGGCTCGGAGGCCAGTGTCCCCGGCACCTTCTTTCACACTCGTGATGTCGCCGATGGCGACGACGGCAAGGTGGTTTCAGTACGTCTCGAGAACGTGTTTTCGGACGAGCTCGGCAACACGGGCAACGTGATCTCCCCGACCACCGACGTGCCCGGCGACTTTCCGAGGAACACCTTGATAGGTGATTGCGTTGAGGACGGAGAGACTGCTTGTTTGCTCGGCAATCGCTTCCAGGTGACCATGGATTGGCGAAGTACCAACGACAGCGGCCCGGGGTTGGTCGTCGACACCAATCCGGCGATGGACGCCGCCGACTTTCTGCTCGACGGCGTCGGTGGCTTCGATTTACATATTCAGCTCCAAGACAACTGTTCGTTCAACGACCGCTTTTGGGTGTTTTCTGCGGCCACCACCAACGTCGAGTACACGCTCACCGTGACGGACACGGACTCCGGTGTAGCCAGGCAATACTTCAACCCGCTGGGCATGGCGAATCCGGCGATCACCGACACGGACGCCTTCGCGACCTGCCCCGGTCCCGTTCCCGTGCCGTAGTGACGCGTTGGCGGTACCTATGACGACGGAAGAGGTTTCTACCCCCGACGACAAGGAGTTCGACCCGATGCGACGTGCAGGACTGTTCACCCTGATCGTGATGGCCGTAATGCTGCCGAGCTGCGGTAGCGGGAGCACGGACACGCCCACCAACCCCGGAACGCCGACGGTGCCCAGCCAGCCGGCCAGCATGACCGCGACGGTGACGGTGACGAATGCCAACGCCGGGACGACCGGAGGGCACAACGACCCACCGTCGTTCACGGACCAGGTCGACATTACCGACATCTTCATCTTCAGCTCGCCACCGGCGGTGGGCGCTCAGCTGGGCACGGTGCGCCACTTCTTGACGCGCGGAAACGGCGGCGTCTTCAGCCGGGACTCGACGCTCGACCCCGATTTTTTTGAGGCCGGCACGACGTTCAATTTTGCCACCACCTTGGTGTACGAGCGAAGCGTCGCTGATGGTGACGGCGGCAAGGTGGTTTCGGTTCGAGTCGAAGTGCCGATGTCCGACGAGCTCGGCAACGCCAGCACCGTTGTCTCCCCAGAGACCGACGTTCCGGACAACTTTCTGAGGAACGTGCGGCAGGGCAGCTGCACGAGCGACGACACTACCGCGTGCCTGCTGAATGACGGTCGTTTCCAGGTGGAGGTCGATTGGTTCGACAACCTCAACAGCGGTCCAGGAACCGTAGTCAACACGAATCCGGCGATCGGCGGCGTCGACTTTCGGTTGGACGGCGCCGATCCTTTTTTCGATCTCTTCGTGCAGCTCCAGAACCTCTGCGGCGATAACGACACTTTCTTGGTGTTCGCCGCGGGCCCCACGAACGTGGGGTTCACGCTCACCGTGACGGATACGGCCAGCGGGCAATTCAAAACGTACGAAAATTCGTTAGGCACGCCGTTTCAGCCGATTCAGGACACCGAGGCCTTCGCGACGTGCCCGGGTCCTGTTCCGGTACCGTAACGGGAGCTCACGATACCGATGCGAAAAAGCGGCGGCCGGGAAATCGGCCGCCGCCTTTTCTTATATTCGAGCGAAGCCGCTAGTCGGCTCGGAGAGCCACGATCGGATCCACACGGCTCGCCCGCCGTGCCGGCATCAGGCTGGCGAGCGCTGCGACCACGACCAGGCCGATGCCGACCACGGTGATCGTCGCCGGGTCCCCCGGGGACACGCCGTACAGGAAGCCGGCCACGGTGTTGCCGAGCATCAACGCGGCGCCGATGCCCGCGGCCAGGCCGACGAGCACGGGCACCATGATGCTGCCGAACACGTTCGCCATGACGCGTCGGGCTTCGGCGCCGAGGGCGATCTGAATACCGATGTCGCGGCGCCGTTGGCTGACCGTGTACGACACCACGCTGTAAATACCGACGCTGGCGAGAATCAGCGCCAGCAGGCCGAACCAGCTCAGTAACTGGGCGCCCATGCGCTGCGGCATCAGCACGTCGGCGAGCAGGTCCTCCATGGTGGCGAGCTCTATGAGCGAAGCATCGGGCTCGAGCGCCGCGATCTCGCTTCGCAACACCGGCAACAGCGCTGCGGCGTCGCCCTCGGTGCGCACCAGTACGGCGATCCTGCTGTTGATCCACCTATCCGACGCCTGCAAAGGCAGGTAGGCGAACGGGTAATCGTCGACGGCAATGCCGTCGTCCCACTTGGTGTTGCCGACGACACCCAGGATATCGGCGGGCGCTGTTTGGTCGGGGCCGGTGAAGAAGTCGACGCGGCCGCCTATTGGACCGCGTCCCTGCCACCAGCGGTCGGCCATGTCGCGATTGATCACGAGAATTCGCTGGCCGGCCGGCTCGTCGCCGTTGAACGGACTGCCGCCGATCAGCGGTAAGCCGAGAGCGCGGAAATAGCCCTCGCTGACGAATGTGTACTCCAGACGCAACTCCTCGTCGTCGGCGGGCTGGTAACCGTCGACGCCCTGCAGCATGGTGGCGGTGCCGCCGGGGAGCATGGGCGCCCGCGTGCCGACACCGGCCGCCACGACGCCCGGCATACCGTGCAGGCGCTCGGTGAGCGCGTCGACGAACTCCAGACCCTGCTCGGGGCTGTAGTGCAGCAAGCCGAGATCGAGGCTGGCGACGGCGAGACCGTCGGCAGCAAATCCGAGATCGGTATCGAGGCCGTTCCACAGGGCTTGCAGGAACAGCCCGGAGCCGGTGACCAGGACCACGCACAGCGCCAGCTGCGCCGCGACGAGAGCGCCCCGCAGTCGTCCGCCGCCGTGCGTCGACCCGCGGCTGCCCTCCTTCATGCAGGCGTCGAGGTTGGTGCGTGTTGCTTGCAGCGCCGGAACCAAGCCGAACGCCAGCCCGGTCAGCATCGACAGGGCAAAGGCGAACAGCATGACGCGCGTGTCCATCGACGCCCCGAGCCCGGCCACGGCGACACCGCCGGGTAGCTGGTAACCGCCGAGCAGTGCCAACACCCAGTTGCCGAGCAGGAGTCCGGCGGCGCCGCCGAACAACGCCACGACCATGCTCTCGGTGAGCATTTGCCGCACCACCCGACCTTTGCCGGCGCCGATCGCCAGGCGTACCGCGATTTCGCGTCGCCGTGTCCCGGCGCGCGCCAGCATCAGGTTGGCGAGGTTGGCGCAGGCCAGCATGAGCGTGAACGCTACGACGCCGCCGAGAATGGCGAGGAAGCCGGTCAACTCGCCTTCATCGGCAGCCGGCAGCAGCAGGTGGCGCGCCGACTCGACGGTAATGCTGCGCGGTCCGCGAGCGTCGGGGTCTTCCCCGGCGAGCTGGTCGGAGATCGCCAGCATCTCGGCACGGGTCTGCTCGACGGTTGCCCCCTCGTTCAGGCGACCGATGAGCTGGTCGATCCAGCGGTCGCCGCGTTCCTGGAAGCGCGAGTCGTCGATCAGGAAACCGGCGGCCAGCGCCGGTCCGCTCAGCAGCGGAATGAAGGCGTCGGGTCCGCCGCGCAGGTGCATGCCGCGGAAGCCCGCGGGCGTCACGCCGACAACCTCGAAGGTGGCGCCGTTGAGGCGGATGGTGCGCCCGACGATTTGTGGATCCGAGCCGAAGTGGTTGCGCCACAGGTCGTCGGTCAACACGACGACGGCGGCGCGCTCCTGGTCGTCGTCGGCATTGATGGCACGGCCGAGCGCCGCGTTGACGCCGACGACGTCGAAGAAGTTACCGGTTGACGCCTGGACCGACACGAGGCGGGCGCCGGTGTCGTCGCCGAGGCTGGCGCGTTCGAAGGTGTAGCCGGCCAGGTCCGCGAGCGTCGTGGATCGATCACCGTAGTCGAGAAGGTCGGGATACGACGATGAGCAGCGCGGGTCGCCGCGCCGGCAGGTTGTCCACAGAGCGACCAACCTTTCCGGGTCGGATACCGGCGGCGAAGTCGTCAGCGCCGCGCTGCCGACGCTGAAGATGGCGCTGTTGGCGCCGATGCCGAGCGCCAGGGTGAGAATGGCGGCGATCGCGTAGCCCGGTTCCTTGCGCAACGCACGCAGCGCCAGGCGGGTGTCCTGCATGAAGTTGTCGAGCACTTGTCGTCCTCCACGGGGAGCGAAGGGGGTGACTTCAGGAAAGTTGCGGCCCCACTGGCCCTTGAATTCGCCAACGCGCTCTCGCGGAGCCTCGACCGCGAGATCGGCGAGAGCCCTGGCCCAGGCGCCCACAAAGCCCACCCGGCCCCGGCTACCACGAGCGTCTTCGAGCAGGTCGACGAACGAGTCGGCCTGATCGTCACCGAAGCGCATACGGAAACGGCGTGGGTACAGGATCAGAAATGCGCGGTACAGGCTGCGGTTCATCGGCCCGGGTCTTTGACGAGATTGCGGGCGCGGGCGGCCTCGACGAGGCCGGCCATGCGCGTCGCCTCGCCCTCGGCGGCCTTGCGTCCTGCGGCCGTGACTTTGTAGTAACGGCGCCGTTCATCGCCCGTCGGGTCGACGGCGCGATGCGCGAGCTCGCCGATCAGCCCGCCGTCGAGCATCGACTTGAGCCGCCGGTACAGCGCCCCGGCTTGCAGCTTGACCTGGCCGCCGGTGCGCTCCTCGGCCTCTTTGATAATGCCGTAGCCATGCGAATCACCGTCGATCAGGATCATCAATATCAAGAAGACGTCGGGCTTGAGCGGAAGGTTGTA